>JAEDKS010000245.1 GCA_016295665.1 Clostridia bacterium | reverse complement strand
CCACTCCCTCAGTCGCCTGACGGCGACAGCTCCCTCGGGGAGGGAGCCTTGGGGGCCGGGCCAGCAGCGCGGTGAGTAACCAAACCGCTAATCCCCCGGAAAGACGGCAGGGAGGGGGCCCCGGAGGGCCCCTCCCTCAGTCCCCTGCCGGCGACAGGGCCGCCAGACGCTGAAGCCGCTCCCGGAGGGCGGTATAGCGGGCCAGCACATGGTCGTTGGCGACCATCTGCCGCACCACGTCCTCGCGGCCTACCAGCACCACCAGCGACTTGGCGCGGGTGAGGGCGGTGTAGAACAGGTTGCGGGTGAGCAGCATGGGCGGGCCGCCCACCACGGGCATGACGACGACGGGGAACTCGCTGCCCTGGCTCTTGTGGACGCTGAGACAGTAGGCCAGGTCCAGGTTCTCCAGCTGCGCGGACTGATAGACCACCTCCCGCTCCTCGTCAAAGAGCACGGTCAGACTGCGCTCCTCGGGGTCGACGGCGGTCACGAAG
Organism: Clostridia bacterium; assembly: GCA_016295665.1. Classification (GTDB taxonomy): domain Bacteria; phylum Bacillota; class Clostridia; order Christensenellales; family Aristaeellaceae; genus HGM11604. The sequence goes on along the minus strand of JAEDKS010000245.1, from coordinate 2,157 downwards.
CCCACGTCGCCGTTGAACACGCCGGTGCCCTCCTCCCAGCCGGCGGGGGTCTCCCGGCGCCAGGGGAGCTGGTAGTCGTTGTGGGTCTGCATCACCTTGTCACCCAGGCGGTACAGGGTCTCCCCGAACTGCAGGGAGGGCCTGTTCCGGGCCGGGGGATTGAGCGCCTGCTGGAGCAGCACGTTCAGGGCGTTGACGCCGCACTCCCCCTTGCGGGCGGGGGCCAGCACCTGAATCCGGCGGACGGATTCGCGGGCCCAGTCCCGCTCCGGGATGCCGAGGAACCGGGGCAGCCGGGCGGTGACCAGCTGCACGATGCTCTGCGCGGCCTGCTGGAAGCCGCTCTGGCGCTCGAAGAAGAAGTCGGTGCCCTTTTCGTTGAGCAGGGGCATCTCGCCGTGGTTGATGCGGTGGGCGTTGACGATGATGCGGCTCGTTTCGCTCTGGCGGAAGATGTCGGTGAGCCGGACGCAGGGCACGGCCCCGGACTGCAGAATGTCCCCCAGCACGTTCCCCGCGCCGACGCTGGGCAGCTGGTCGCTGTCGCCGACCAGGAGCAGCCGCGTGCCGGGCTGAATGGCCCGGAGCAGGGAGCGCATGAGCAGCAGATCGACCATGGAGGTCTCGTCCACAATCACGCAGTCGGCCTCGAGGGGCTCGTCCTGATTGCGGGCGAAGCAGCCCTCGTCGCCGCTGTATTCGAGCAGCCGGTGAATGGTCTTGCTCTCGGCGCCGCAGGCCTCGGTCATGCGCTTGGCGGCGCGTCCCGTGGGCGCGCAGAGCAGCACGGTGCCGTTATCGGACAGCAGGCGGATGATACACTTGATGATGGTGGTCTTGCCGGTGCCCGGGCCGCCGGTGATGACGAGCACGCCGTGGGCCAGGGCGCTGGCGATGGCCTCGCGCTGGCGCGGGGAGAAGCGGATGCCCTGCCGCTCCTCGAAGCGGTCGATCTGCCGCTCGACACCGCGCACGTCGGCGGGGGGCAGGGAGTGCATGAGCTCAAAGAGCCGCTGGGCTACCTCGCGCTCGGCGGCATCAAAGGTGGGCAGGTAGATGCGCTCCTCCTCCGGGGCGCACACGCCGACCAGCAGCCTGCCCAGCAGCATCTCCATGATCTGCCTGTCCACCAGCTCCGCCTGAACGCGCAGCAGGGTGGCGGCGCGGCTGACCAGCTCGGGCCGGGGCAGGTAGACGTGGCCCATGCCGGCGGCGGCGTCCTGCAGGATATAGCGCAGCGCGGCCCGGATGCGTCCCTCGGACTCCGGGGGGATGCCGAGCGCCGTGCCGATGCGGTCAGCGGTCTGGAAGCCCACGCCCTCCAGATCCTCGCAGAGGCGGTAGGGGTTGGTGCGGATGACCTCGGGGGTACGCTCGCCGTACAGCTTGGCGATGCGCACCGCCAGCGAGGCAGGCACGCCATAGCTCTGGAGGAACACCATGGCTTCCCGGGCGCTCTGCTGTTCGCGGAAGCTGTCGGCGATCTGCATCCAGCGCTTTTTGCCCATTTTGGGCACCTCCTGCAGGCGCTCCGGGTGCTCGCTGAGCACGGTCAGGGTCTCCTCCCCGAAGCACCGCACGATGGCCTTCGCGGTGGATGGCCCCACGCCACGGATGAGCCCGCTGCCCAGGTAGCGCTCGATGCCCAGCAGCGTGGTGGGCTGGCGAAGCGCGCAGCCGGTGCACTTCAGCTGCCGCCCGTACTGGGGGTGGTTGACCCACTCGCCGGTGAACACGGCCTGTTCCCCGGGCGTCAGCTCCGGCAGCACCCCGACCACGGTGGTCTCGTTGCGTCCCACCAGCACCGTCACCACCGAGTAGCCGTTGTCCGGGTTGCGGAACACGGTGCCCAGCACGCTTGCCTCAACCTGCTCCCCCCGCTGTCCCTGCTGCTGCTCCATCCGCCGTTGCTCCTTTCTCTCCGCCCGATTTTCGGGCGGATAGGTTCCTATAGTATAGCATGGATTCCTGCGAACGTGGGCATTTCTGGTGAAATTCTTTCTTTGGTGGGGGATCCTATCGTCTTTCTGGGGGATTGGCGTTTTGGTTACTCGTAGCTTGCTCCATTTCGTTATGCTTCTGATTTTGTATTTTCTTTCTTGGTTGGTTGCATAGGTTGTACTTTTCGTCTCGGCGAAAAGTACCAAAAGCCGACCG
>JAEDKS010000051.1 GCA_016295665.1 Clostridia bacterium | reverse complement strand
GATTTTTGCTCTTGACCTGCCGGGGACAATCCGCTATAATAGATCGGAACAAGCAAAGGAGGATGGCCCGTGCGAATGCTGCTCAAGGGTGGCCTGAGGTACGACGGCGGCAGCTGGCGGAAAACGGACGTGGAGATCACGGACGGCATCGTCACCGCCTGTCAGGAAGGTATTGCTTCCCGCCCCTCGGACGTTGTTTTGGACATTGACGGACTTGCTCTTTTTCCCGGCTTCGCAGATGTGCATACGCATCTTCGTGAGCCGGGTTTTTCTTATAAGGAGACCATCGCCACGGGCAGCCGCGCCTGCGCCCGGGGCGGCTGCACCACCGTGTGCGCCATGCCGAACCTGAACCCGGTGCCCGATTCCCCGGAGCATCTGCAGGCGGAGGAGGCGCTCATCGCCCGGGACGCGGTCATCCGCGTCCTGCCCTACGCCGCCATCACGAAGGGGCAGCGCGGCGAGGGCGAGCTGGTGGACATGGCGGCGCTGGCGGGCCGGGTCTGCGGCTTCTCCGATGACGGGCGCGGCGTGCGCACCGCGGACACCATGCGGGAGGCCATGCGCCGCTGCCGGGAGGTGGGCAGCATCATCGCCGCCCACTGCGAGGACACCTCGCTGATTCCCCCGGGCGGCGCCATCCACGAGGGCAGCTACGCCCGCGACCACGGCATCCCCGGCATCCCCTCCGAGAGCGAGTGGGGCCCCATCGTCCGGGACATCGCCCTCTGCCGGGAGACGGGCTGCGCCTACCATGTGTGCCACGTCAGCTGCAGGGAGAGCGTGGAGGCTATCCGCCGGGCCAAGGCGGAGGGTGTGAACATCACCTGTGAAACCGCGCCCCACTACCTGCTGCTCTGTCAGGACGACCTGCGGGACGAGGGCCGCTTCAAGATGAACCCGCCCCTGCGGGACGCTGCGGACAGGGACGCCCTGCTAACGGGCCTGCGGGACGGCACCATCGACATGATCGCCACCGACCACGCTCCCCACGCCGCCGAGGAAAAGAGCCGTGGTCTGCGGGGCTCCGCCATGGGCATCGTGGGCATCGAGACGGCGTTCCCGCTGCTCTACACCCATCTGGTGGAGAAGGGCCTGCTGCCCCTGGACACGCTGCTGCGGGCCATGACCGACGCGCCGAGGAAGCGCTTCGGGCTGGACGGCGGGCTGCAGGTGGGACAGCGGGCGGAGATCACCGTGTTCGACCTGCATGTGCGGGAGACCATCGACCCGGACACCTTCCTGTCGATGGGCCGCGCCACGCCCTTTGCGGGCTGGGAGGTTCACGCGGCCTGCCGCCTGACCATCTGCGGCAGCCGCATCGCCTATGACGGGCGGAAAGGAGCAAACGCATGACCTTCACCCTTGAATCCAATCAGCCGCTGACCGCGCTGGTCTGGCGCATGGTGCTGCGGGGTGACACCGCCGCCATCACCCGCCCGGGGCAGTTCGTGCAGGTGCAGCTGCCCGGCTTCTATCTGCGACGCCCCATCTCCGTCTGCGACTGGGACGCGGAGCGCCTGACGCTGGTTTACAAGGTGGTGGGACAGGGCACCGACGCCATGACCACCTACGCCCCCGGCATGACCCTGGATCTGCTGACGGGGCTGGGCAACGGCTTTGACACCGCCGCCTGCGGCGACCGTCCCCTGCTGGTGGGCGGCGGCGTGGGCCTGCCCCCCATGATCGGCCTGTGCCGCACGCTGCTCGCCGAGGGCAAGCACCCCACGGTGCTGGCAGGCTTCGGCTCCGCGCAGGAGGTGTTCCTGCGGGACGCGGTGGAGGCGCTGGGCGCTCCCTTCGTGCTGACCACCCTGGACGGCTCCGCAGGCATCCGGGGGCTTGTGACCGACGCCCTGCCCGGCCTGACCTTCGACAGCCTCTGCGCCTGCGGCCCCCTGCCCATGCTGAAGGCGCTGGATCAGGCCACCGCCTGCCCCGGTCAGTTCAGCTTTGAGGAGCGCATGGGCTGCGGCTTCGGCGCCTGCATGGGCTGCACCGTGAAGGTGAAGGGCGGCTACAAGCGCATCTGCAAGGACGGCCCCGTGCTGGTGAAGGAGGAGATTCTATGGTAAAGGACCTGTCCGTGACCCTCTCCGGCGTGCGTCTGGACAATCCGGTCATCCCCGCCAGCGGCACCTTCGGCTTCGGTCAGGAGTTCACCCCCTACTACGACATCAACATCCTGGGCAGCCTGTCCTTCAAGGGCACCACCCGGGAGGCGCGCTTCGGCAATCCCACCCCGCGCATCGCCGAGTGCCCGGCGGGCATGCTCAACAGCGTGGGGCTGCAGAACCCGGGCGTGGAGCACGTGCTTCAGGATGAGCTGCCCCGCCTGCGCAGCATCTTCCACAAGCCCATCATCGCCAACATCAGCGGCTTCTCCGTGGAGGACTACGTCTACGCGGTGGAGCGCCTGACGGAGGCGGAGCAGGTGGCGATTCTGGAGATCAACATCTCCTGCCCCAACGTCCACGGCGGCGGCATGGCCTTCGGCACCAGCTGCGAGGCCGCAGCCGCCATCACCGCCGCGGTGAAGAAGGTCGCTACCAAGCCGGTCTACATCAAGCTGTCGCCCAACGTGACGGACATCGTGTCCATCGCCCGCGCCTGTGAGGACGCCGGCGCGGACGGCCTGTCCCTCATCAACACGCTGCTGGGCATGCGCATCGACCTGCAGCGCCGCCGCCCGGTGCTGGCGAACGTGATGGGCGGGTACTCGGGCCCCGGCGTATTCCCGGTGGCGGTGCGCATGGTCTATCAGGTGACGGGGGCCGTGAAGATTCCCGTCATCGGCATGGGCGGCGTCACCACAGCCCGGGACGTCATCGAGATGATGATGGCGGGCGCCCGCGCCGTGCAGGTGGGCGCGGCAAACCTGGTGAACCCCACCGCCTGCCGGGACATCATCGAGGCCCTGCCCGGCGAGATGGAAAAGCTGCACATCGACCGCCTGTCCGACATCCAGCGGATTTAATCGGGCAGTCCGAACCGTATGAAGGAGGAAAGCATCATGCCCCATGACGTCATCATCGCCCTCGACTTCGAGAACAAGGAAAAGACCCTGGCCTTCCTCGACCAGTTCACCGGACGCAAGCCCTATGTGAAGATCGGCATGGAGCTGTACTATGCCGAGGGGCCCGACATCGTGCGGGAGATCAAGGCCCGGGGCCACAAAATCTTCCTGGACCTGAAGCTGCACGACATCCCCAACACCGTCAAGAAGGCCATGCGCGTCCTGTCCCGGCTGGACGTGGACATGACCAACCTCCACGCCGCCGGCACCATCGCCATGATGGAGGCCGCGAAGGAGGGCCTGACGAAGGAGGACGGCTCCTGCGCCACCCTGCTGGCGGTGACCCAGCTCACCTCCACCAGCGAGGAGCGCATGCGGCAGGAGCTGCTCATTGACGCCACCATGCCCGAGACCGTGAAGGCCTACGCCCGCAACGCCAAGGCCGCCGGGCTGCCGGGCGTAGTCTGCTCGCCGCTGGAGGCTGCGCTGGTCAAGGAGGCCTGCGGCCCCGACTTCCTGACCGTGACCCCCGGCATCCGCTTCGCCGACGGCGACGCGGGCGATCAGGTGCGCATCATGACCCCCGAGAAGGCGCGAAAGGCCAGCGACTACATCGTGGTGGGCCGGCCCATCACCGCCGCCCCCGACCCGGTCGCCGCCTACGAGCGCTGCTGCCGCGAATTCCTGGGCGAGTAATTCCTTCCCATTCAGATTGACATAAAGGAGCGAAGCATCATGGAAAAGCAGATTGCCAAGGACCTTCTGTCCATCGGCGCCGTATTTCTCCGTCCCGACCAGCCCTTCACCTGGGCCAGCGGCATCAAGAGCCCCATCTACTGCGACAACCGCCTGACCCTGACCGCGCCCCAGGTACGCACCCATGTGGAGGAGGGCCTGAAGGCCATCATCGAGCAGTACTATCCCGAGGTCGAGGTGCTGGAGGGCACCTCCACCGCCGGCATCGCCCATGCCGCCATCACCGCCCACCTGATGGGCCTGCCCATGGGCTACGTCCGCTCCGGTCACAAGGATCACGGGCGCGGCAACCAGATCGAGGGCAAGCTGCTGCCCGGTCAGAAGGTCGTGGTGGTGGAGGATCTGATCTCCACCGGCGGCTCCGTGCTGGAGGTGGTGGACGTGCTGCGGGAGGCCGGTGCCGAGGTGCTGGGCGTGGCGTCCATCTTCACCTACGGCATGCAGAAGGGCCTTGACCGGCTCTCTGCCGCGAACGTCATCAACCACAGCCTGTCGAACTTCGACGTGCTGTGCGAGGTCGCCGCCGAGGAGGGCTACATCAAGCCGGAGGACATCGAGCGCCTGAAGAAGTTCCGCGCCAATCCCTCCGATGAAAGCTGGATGAACAAATGACCGGCCCCCGCGTGAACGGGCGCTTCCGGCCCGAGCAGGTGCGGGACATCACCGCCAGGGCCATCGCCTGGGGCTGGACGCGGCTGGGCACCCCCGGGGGCCCGGAGCAGGGCTTTCCCTTTGTGGCGGAGGCGCTTGCCAGCGGCGGCGTACAGCTTGCCGTGCGCTCCGCCCAGGAGCTCATCAGCCGCTGCCGCATGACCCTGCGTCAGGACATCCCTGCCGAGGGGGCGCTGGTGCTCTACGCCTACGCGCCGGAGGCCCCCGACGGCACGCCCCGGGAGGAGGGCTTCTGCGCCCTATCCCTGGGCTGCGGCGATGTGCTGTACGCCTGGAACGTGGTGCGGGAGGATCACTACCTGATCCTGCCCCGGCTCTACCCGCTCCGGGGCAAGGCCCGTCCCCGGTACCTGGGCTGGGTGTCCATGGAGCAGGTGCTGCTCTCCCTCACCTGCCGCGAAAGGCCCGGCAAGGAAGCATCGTAACCGGAGCGCCCCGCCTGCGCCCCCGGGCTGGAAGCCTGACGGAAAGGAATCGGAATCCCTATGCTGACATGTACCTCCCTCAGCCGCATCTATGCGGGACACCGGGCGGTGGACGGCGTATCGCTGACGCTTGAGCCCGGGAAAACCTATGCGCTGCTGGGCCCCAACGGCTCCGGCAAGACCACGCTGATGAAGATGATCGCCGGGCTGACCAAGCCCACCAGCGGCGACATCCGCCTGAACGGTACGCCCATCGGCCCGGAAACCAAGCGCCACATCGCCTACATGCCCACGGAGAGCTACTTCTACAGCTACATGTCCATTCAGGACGCGGGGAAGTACTACGCGGACTTCTTTGAGGACTTCGGGCGCGACCGGTACGCGGAGATGCTCACCCGGATGCAGCTGAACCCTAAGGACAAGGTTCGCCAGCTCTCCTCGGGCATGAACGCCAAGCTGCGTCTGGCGCTGACCCTCAGCCGGGACGCGGAGCTGATGATGTTCGACGAGCCGCTCAACGGCGTGGACATCCTCACCCGCACCCAGGTCATTGAGGAAATCAGCCGCCGCCGGGACGCCGGTCGCATCATGCTGCTCTCCACCCATCTGGTGGAGGAGGTAGAGGGGCTGCTGGACGAGGCGCTGTTCATGCAAAACGGCGTCATCGTGAAGTCGGGCAGCCTCCAACAGCTCTCCCGGGAGGGGACGCTGACCGAGCTGTACCTGAAGATCTACGGCGGCATGTCGGAAGCGGAGGTGAAACCATGCTGAAGCTGCTGAAATACGAGTTCCGCAAGTCGCTGACGGCGCTGCTGGTGCTCGCGGCGGTGGTGGGCGCGGTGGAGATCTACTTCCTGGGGGCCATGGTGCTGAACAACACCGACCACATGGCCTACGCCATGCTCCTCATGGCCATCTGCGTCTACGCCGCCATGATCTTCGTGTTCGTGCGCGGCCTGACCACCTATGCCGGCGAGCTGAAAAGCAGAAGCGCCTATCTCATCTTCATGACGCCCAACTCCGGCCTGAAGATCATGGCCTCCAAGTATGTCTACACCTTTGTCAACGGGCTGCTCATCGGCGCGGCATGCCTGCTGCTCGCCGGACTGAACGTGACGCTGTTCTTTGCCCGCAACGGCGACCTGGAGCGGCTGCTTCGCATGGCTGACACCCTGCTGTCCCAGATGGGGCTGTACCTGAATCAAATGGGGCTGTTCATCGCCGTGACGCTCATCACCGCGCTCCTGTCCCTGCTCCGCTTCTTCGCCTTGGCGTACCTGGCGATCACCCTCAGCCACACGCTGCTGCGCGACAGGAAGGGACGCAGCCTGGTGGCCCTCCTGCTGTTTGTGGCGCTGGAATATCTGCTGGGTCGGCTGCAGGGGCTGTTCCCCTCCCCGGCGCAGGAGCTGGTGCTGTACGCCGAAAACCTCAGCAGCACCCAGACCCGGGAGATGGTCTCCGGCCTGAACGAGCTGATTCCCCTCATGCTGCCCCATGCCTGCATCAGCCTGGTGTGTCTCCTGGGCTCCCTCTTTGGCTGCGGCTGGATGCTGGACAAGAAGGTTTCCCTCTAATCCCCTGAACATCGGAAAGGAGCTGTGCCTTCCATGCGTCATTTGATTGACATCACCGACTTCTCCGTGGAGGAGATCACCGAGCTTCTTGACCTGGCCGATGACATGATCGCCAACCCCCGCCGCTACGCCGACAGCCAGCGGGGCAAGATTCTGGCGACGCTGTTCTTCGAGCCCTCCACCCGCACGCGGCTGTCGTTCGAGTCCGCCATGCTGTCCATGGGCGGCAGCGTGCTGGGCTTCTCCTCGGCGGACTCCTCCTCCACCGCCAAGGGCGAATCCCTCACCGATACCATCCGCACCGTGGGCTGCTACTGCGACATCATCGCCATGCGCCACCCCAAGGAGGGCGCGCCCATGGCGGGCAGCCTGCGCTCCACCGTGCCGATCATCAACGCCGGCGACGGCGGTCACAACCACCCGACCCAGACCCTGACCGACCTGCTGACCATCCGCCGGGAGAAGGGCCGCATGGATCACATGGTGGTGGGCCTGTGCGGCGACCTGAAGTTCGGGCGCACCGTCCACTCCCTCATCGGCGCCATGAGCCGCTACGAGGGCGTCTCCTTTGTGCTGATCTCCCCGCCGGAGCTGCGCGTGCCCGCCTACATCACCCGCGACCTGGCTGACCGGGGCATCCCCTTCACCGAGGTGGAGACCATGGAGGAGGTCATGCCGGAGCTGGACATCCTCTACATGACCCGCGTGCAGCGGGAGCGCTTCTTCAACGAGGCCGATTACATCCGCCTGAAGGACACCTACATCCTCGATCCCGAGAAGCTGCGCGCCGCCAAGAAGGACATGTCCATCCTGCACCCGCTGCCCCGCGTGAACGAGATCGCCGTCTCCGTGGACGACGACCCCCGGGCGGTGTACTTCCGTCAGGTGCGCAACGGGCGCTTCGTGCGCATGGCCCTCATCACCAAGCTGCTGAAGGAGGCTGAGCAGGCATGAACATTGATTCCATCCAGCGCGGCATCGTCCTTGACCACATCCAGTCCGGACGGAGCATGGACATCTACCGGTATCTGCACCTGAACGAGCTGGAGTGCTCCGTTGCCATCATCAAGAACGTCAAGAGCGAGGCCATGGGCCGCAAGGACATCATCAAGATCGACGACGCCATCGACATCGACCTGGACGTGCTGGGCTACATCGACCCCGGCATCACGGTGAACATCATCGAGAACGGCGTCATCACCGAGAAGAAGAAGCTGCAGCTGCCCCGCCAGCTGACCAACGTCATCACCTGCAAGAACCCCCGCTGCATCACCACCGCCGAGCCCAGCCTGCCCCAGATCTTCCGTCTGGCGGACGAGAAGCGCCGGGTGTACCGGTGCATGTACTGCGACGCGGAGAGGAGCAAGAAGTAAAGTAGGAGACCAAACGGCATCCATGACCACCTGCGTCACGGATGCCGTTTTCCTTTTGTCATCAGTTTTCCTGCGCTGGGGCGTCCGGCTGTGCCGAAGGCAGTTCCTTCATCTCCAGTCCCCGGCTCGTCCACCACAGCCCCACGCCGGCGGCGAGGGTGACGGCGCTCATGGCAAGGAAGCACCAGTCGGGGGTGTCCCACATGTCAAAGCCCAGCTGCAGGCCATAGACCACGTCCCCCGCCAGCCAGAGCGCCGAGAGGACGCACAGGCCCACTGCCGCGTGCTGGAGGCTCAGGAGGCCCTCCTGCCGCTGGATTTCGTCGATGGTGTCACCGAAGCGGCTGACCTTCCACAGGCCCATGACCCCGTAGAACAGCGGCAGCAGGCAGAGCGCGTAGGGCAGCAGGGCCCAGAGGCACATCTGCGCGGTCGCGGGCACCAGCCCGGCGGTCAGAAAAGCCGCGATGGCAGCCAGCAGCAGGAGCCACAGCCCTGCGCGGCGCTTCCGGATCGCCTCCCGGTTCACGGCGTAGCGCTTGCCGATGTACACCGCCGTGCGCTCCTCCCTGCCCGTGTCGGGGTTGACGCGGGTGGTGATCTCATAGAGCTTCCGAATCTCGCTTCTGCGCATGATGCTCCCCTCTTTTCTCAGGCTTCGGGCTCGAAGCACTGCAGGCCGTTCAGCTCCTCCGCCAGGGCCACGAGCTTCTCCCGGGTCACCGCCGCCTGCGTCCAGGACACCACGTTGTGCAGGGGCAGGTCATAGGGGAAGTGCGCCATGCGGGGATCCACCCGGTCCAGCACCTCCCGGGCACCGGGGATGGACAGGATGTCGCCCATCTCCGTGTCCAGCGTGACCCGCACGGGCAGGGGCTGTCCCACCGCCGTCACCGGGGCCGTCAGGCGGATGTCCCGGCTGGAGGCCGCCGCCTCCACCTGATAGCAGCCGGGCTCCAGGAACCAGCCGTGCAGGCTCTCATCCCAGTAGCAGAAATCGCGGCTGGTGAGGGTCACCTCCACCGTGCCGGTCTCGCCGGGCTGCAGGGCGATCTTGCCAAAGCCCTTCAGCTCCCGGACGGGGCGGCTCTTGCCCGCGTGGTCGGGACGGATGTAGAACTGCACAATCTCCTTCGCCGCCATGCTGCCGGTGTTGGTCACCTGCACCGTGGCCTTCAGGGTGCCGCCGGCGGCGATGGTGTCCGCCGACAGGCGCAGATCGCTGTAGCGGAAGGTGGTGTAGGTCAGGCCGTGCCCGAAGGGGAACAGCACCTCCATCTCCTTCTTGTCGTAGTAGCGGTAGCCCACGTAGACGCCCTCGCTGTAGACCACGCTCTCCCGGTCGCCGGGGAAGAACAGGCTGCAGGGCGTGTCCGACAGCTTCCTCGGAAAGGTCTCCGCCAGCTTGCCGCAGGGGCTGACCGCGCCAAAGAGCAGATCCACCACGGCACTGCCCCCGGCCTCGCCGCCCAGATAGGCCTCCAGAAGGCCGGGCACCCGATCCACCCAGGGCATCTCCACCGGGGAGCCGTTGTGCAGCACCACCACCACGTTCGGCTGGGCCTGTGCGATGGCCTCGATGAGCCGGTTCTGGCCCTCGGGCAGGCGCATATGAGTACGGTCATAGCCCTCGGACTCGTATCGCTCCGGCAGACCGGCGAACACCACCGCCACGTCCGCCTCCGACGCCACCCGCACGGCCTCCGCCTGCAGCCCTTCGTCCGGCAGGTCATCCTCCTCCCGGTAGCCCTGCGCATAGGTCACGGCGCACACGGAGCGCACCGCGTTCAGAGCGCTGTCCACCCGGCTGGTGTTGATGTGGCTGCTGCCGCCGCCCTGATAGCGCGGCTTCCGGGCGAAATCGCCGATGAAGGCCACCTTCCGGTTGCCGCGAATGGGCAGCAGGCCGCCCTCATTCTTCAGCAGCACCATGGATTCCCGGGCGATCTTCCGGGCCTGATGGTGCTGCATGTCCCGGTCGAACACCTCGCCCTCCCGGTGGTTCTCCACGCACCTTTCCACCAGCTTCAGCACATGGCGCACCGCCTCGTCCAGAGCACCCTCGTCCAGCGCGCCGCTGCGCACGGCCTCCACGATCGCCCGATCCTCCTGGTCGCCGCCCCTGGGCATCTCCAGATCAAGCCCGGACGCCACACTCTCCACATGGTCGTTCACCGCGCCCCAGTCGCTCATCACCAGGCCGTCATAGCCCCACTCGTCCCGCAGCACGGTGTTCAGCAGCCAGGGGTTCTCGCTGGAGTACACGCCCATGATCTTGTTGTAGGAGCACATCATCGTCCAGGGCTTCGCCGCCTTCACCGCGCCCTCGAAGGACGCCAGGTAGATCTCCCGCAGCGCCTGCTCGGAAATCTCGGCGGAGACGCTCATGCGGTGGGTCTCCTGATTGTTGGCGGCGAAGTGCTTCAGCGAGGTGCCCACGCCCTCCGCCTGCACGCCCCGGATGTGCGCCGCCGCCATCCGGCTGGACAGGCACGGGTCCTCGGAGAAGTACTCGAAGTTGCGCCCGCACAGGGGGCTGCGCTTGATGTTGGCGGCGGGCCCCAGCAGCACGCCCACGTTCTCCGCCTGACAGCTCGCGCCCAGCAGCCGGCCCATTTCCTCCAGCAGCGCCGGGTCGAAGGATGACGCCGTGCCCACCGCAGACGGGTAGCACACCGCGTCAATGGTATGCTTTTTCCCGTCCTCCTCCACTTCCTTCCGCAGCCCGTGCGGGCCGTCGGACACCATCACGGCGGGCACGCCCAGCCGCTCCACGGGCACCGTATGCCAGGCGTCCAGCCCCTGACAGAGCGCCGCCTTTTCCTCCAGGGTCATCGCCGCAAGAATCTTCTCCACATCCATGGTCATATCGCTCCTTTTCAGCTATGGATTTCCCTGCCTGTTTCCTTCCTGGCCTGCCCGGTTCGCACCGGCATGCTCAGCAGCCGGACGTACAGCTCCTGCGTGGCGTACACGTCCGCCAGCGCCCGGTGCGCCGGCTGCGCCTCGATCTTCAGGTAGTCCACCAGCACGCCCAGCCGGTGGCTGCTCAGCTCCGGCAGCCGGGCCCGCGCCATGGTCAGGGTGTCCGCCGCCACCGTCAGGCTCACCGGCACCCGCACCCGCGCACCCTCCCGCTGCAGCATGCCCAGGTCAAAGGACACGTTGTGCCCGATGATGGGCAGCCCCTCCGTCCATGTGAGGAACCGGGGCAGCACCTGCGCGGCGGTGCTCCTGCCCCGCACCATCTCCGGCGTGATGCCCGTCAGCCCCGTGATGTAGGGCGGAATGGGCATCTGCGGATCCAGCAGCTGCGCCCGCTTGTCCACGATCACCCCGTCCCGCACCTTGACCGCCGCCAGCTCGATGATCCGATCCCGGAAGCTGAGCCCGGTGGTTTCCGTGTCCAGCACGATGTAGGCCGTTGGTGTGCTCATGCGCCCGCCTCTCCTCTCCCGGCACTCATCAGGAAGGACAGGCGCGTCTCGCTGACCAGCACCGCGCAGAAGATGGTCACGAAGCCCGCCAGCAGACGCCCCGTCACCGTTTCCCCGGCAAAGAGCACGGAGAACAGCACGCCGAACACGCTCTCCAGGCTCAGCAGGATCGCGGCGGGCGCGGCGGGCGTCACGGACTGCCCCACGTTCTGCAGCAGCAGCGCTGCCGTGGTGGCAAACACCGCCAGGTACACCAGCTCACCCCAGGCGTTCATGGGCAGCGACGCAGGCGGCGTCTCCGTCAGCAGGCTCATGCCCCAGCACACGACCGCCGCCATGCCGAACTGCACCATGGTCAGCAGCACCGGGTCATCCTCCTCCCCAAAGCGGCTTACCGCCACCAGATGGAAGGCGTAGAACACCGCCCCCACCAGCGTCAGCGCATCGCCCCGGTTCATGGTCAGGCTGCCGTCCAGAGACACCATGCCCACGCCCGCCAGACACAGCAGCGCCGCAGCCCAGTTCCACCAGCCCGGTCTCCTGCGCAGAAACAGCCAGCTGACGAAGGGGGCCAGCACGCAGTAGGCCGCCGTCAGAAAGGCGTTCTTGCCCGGGGTGGTATCCCGCAGCCCGAAGGTCTGCACGATGTACGCCACCCCCAGCAGCACCCCGCACAGACAGCCATGCCCCAGCATGCGCCATTTCAGGCGCTTCCATCTCCCGCAGAAGATGACTGCCAGCAGTCCGAAGCCCACCGTGAACCGGAACCCCAGCAGCCAGAACACCGGGATGGCGGACACCGCGCTTTTCATCACAAAGAAGCTGCTGCCCCAGATCAGGGCAGCGGCGAGTAGGGACAGCCGACCAAGGAGAGGTTTCTTCTGAAGCATAGCCTGCGCATCCGTTCCTTCCGTGATGACGGCGGGAAGGCCGGGGAGGGGAGCTCCCCGGCCGGGGCCGTCACTTCTTCTTCGTGGTACCGCCGAACAGGCCCGAGATGGAGCCCATCAGCCCTCGGGTCACCTCCCGCGTCACCTCGCGGCTGGCGGTGGCGATGGCGGTGTTGGTGATGCGCCCGATCACCGAGTCGTTCTTCCGGGCCCGGGCAGCGCGCTCCTCCCGCAGCTCGTCGGCGCGCTTGCGGCGCTCCTCCGCCTGACGCTGCTTCTCGGCCTTCTCCTCGGCCTGGCGCTGCTTCTCCATTTCCCGGGCCGTCCGGGCATCCGCCGGGGTCGCCTGGGGCTGCACCGCCACATAGTTGCCCGTTTGGGGATCGAGCTGCATCGCCATCATCTGCTGGCGATACTGCCCCGTCGCCGCGTCATAGACCATCACCGGCATCTGCTGCACCGCGCTCTGGGCGGGCGCGGTCTGCAGGGTGGGCACCGCAGCAGGCTGCGCCGGCTGCACGGGCTGCGCCGGGGCCACCTGCAGGGTGGGCGCCTGCCAGGTGTGGCTCATGCCGGACAGCTGCTTCTGTACATAGCCGCCGGTCGCCGGGTCGTACACCATGAAGCCCTGGGGCTTCACGGCGGCGGGCTGCGCCGTGGAGACCTGCACCTGCGCCGCCGTCAGGGGCTGGGGCGCCGGGGGCTCCTTGCGGAAGGCATCCACCAGCAACTCATAGGCGCTCTGCCGGTCGATCACCTCGTCGTACACGCCCCAGAAGGGGCTGGTCTGCAGGGCCTCGGCGCGGGTTGCCCCGTCGATGGCCTCCATGGAGCTCTGGGGCGGCAGGATCGTGGCACGCTCCACCACGCCCGGCGCGCCGCTCTCCTCCAGGAAGGACACCAGCGCCTCGCCGGTGCGCAGGCTCGCGATGGCCTCCTCGGTATCGAAGGCCGGATTGGTGCGGAAGGTCTGGGCCGCCACGCGCACGGCCTTCTGATCCATGGGGGTGTAGGCCCGCAGCGCATGCTGCACCCGGTTGCCCAGCTGTCCCAGGATGCTCATGGGAATGTCGGCGGGGCTCTGCGTCACGAAGTACACACCCACGCCCTTGGAGCGGATCAGGCGCACCACCTGCTCCACCTTCTCCAGCAGGCTGCGGGGGCAGTTGTCGAACAGCAGATGCGCCTCGTCGAAGAAGAACACCATCCGGGGCCTGTCCGCGTCGCCAATCTCCGGCAGCAGCTCGTAGAGCTCCGACAGCATCCACAGCAGGAACGTGGAGTACATGGCGGGGTTCTGGAACAGCCGGTCCGCCGCCAGAATGTTCATCACGCCGTGCCCGTTCTCGTCCAGCTGCATCCAGTCGGCGATGTTCAGCGCGGGCTCACCGAAGAAGCGCTCGCCGCCCTGATCCTCCAGCACCGCCACCGCCCGCTGGATGGCACCCACCGTTGCCACGGACACGTTGCCGTACTCCAGCGTGTAGTCCCGGGCGTGCT
>JAEDKS010000244.1 GCA_016295665.1 Clostridia bacterium | reverse complement strand
AGGAGGAGCTGGGTCAGCAAGGCGCTTCCATCTTCGGCTACCTGAACTCCCTCAACGGAGCGGTGGTCATTCTCTTCACCCCGCTGCTGACCATGGCCCTGAGCCGTCTGACGGAAATCCCCAAGGCCTTTCTGGGCCTGGGGCTGTTTCTGTGCAAGTCCATCGTCACGGCCCATGGTGGCACGATCTCCGTAAGGGACAACCGGCCCCACGGCACGATCTTTGAGTTTACGCTTCCCGCAGAGGAGGTTCAGTTGCATGAATAAGTATACGATCCTGGTGGTGGAGGATGACAAGCCGGTGCGCACGCTGATCACCACCACCCTCAAGGCCAACGGCTACCGCTTCATCGAGGCGCTGACGGGGGAGGAGGCCATCCTTCAGGCGACCTCCCACAACCCGGACGTGATCCTGCTGGATCTGGGACTGCCGGACATGGACGGCGTGGAGATCATCCGCAAGGTGCGCTCCTGGTCGAACGTGCCCATCATCGTCATCAGCGCCCGCAGCGAGGACAGCGACAAGATCGGCGCGCTGGACAGCGGCGCGGACGACTACCTCACCAAGCCCTTCTCCGTGGAGGAGCTGCTGGCGCGGCTGCGCGTCACCCAGCGGCGTCTTGCCATGCTGGGCGCGGAACATGCGGACACGGTGTTCGTCAACGGCAGCCTGCGCATCGACTACGCCGCCGGCTGTGCCTATCTGGACGGAAATGAGCTGCACCTCACCCCCATCGAGTACAAGCTGCTCTGTCTGCTGGCGCAGAACGTGGGCAAGGTGCTCACCCACACCTACATCACCCAGAAGATCTGGGGCAACAGCTGGGAGAACGACATCGCCTCCCTGCGGGTGTTCATGGCCACGCTGCGCAAGAAGCTGGAGTCCGCGCCGGATTCGCCTCAGTACATCCAGACCCACATCGGCGTGGGCTACCGCATGCTGAAGGTGGGCTGAGGCCCCCTGTCCGCAGGATGGCGTGTATTTCCATCGCCCCTGTTGATCCAAAACAGAAGCGGGTCAGCTCCCTCGCGGAGCTGGCCCGTTTTCAACCGCCTAAGCGTCAGCTTTGACGGCGGTCTGATCCCCCCGACTCTCGCCGGGGGGATGTTTTTGTGGAATTCGCTTCGTTACTTGGAGAAGATGACGAAGCTGCTGTTGCTCGGATACACCTGCACGCTCTGTGAATATATGGTGCCCTTCTGATAGGAAGCGACCTGCTTCTTGATCGTGCTGTACACGCTTGACAGCGTCTTTGTTCCGGAGCTCCAGGTGGTCTTCTTCGTTACGGAATCGCGGCCACCGGCATAACAGAAGGCTCTCTCGAAGCAAGCGTACGTCTTCGATTCGTTGATGCTGTAAGGATAACGCGAACTTGTCAGAGAGTACAGGGACCAAGACTCTTCATTGCGCGCGGCGGAAGTGAGCACGTAATACTTGCTCTGCCGCAGCTCGCCGGAATTCGGCATGATGCCGGATTCCTCCCAGGACATCCGCTCTTCATTGGAGATGGCGATCTCAGCGCCGGATTCATCGACTGCCGCGATGGGCATGCTATCGCCGTCGGCGAAGGTGTGGATGATCGCGCTGGTGAAGTCGCTGGGAGAGCCTTCGGAATCGGAAGAATCGTCATCTGCGCTGTTGCCGTAGACGTAGTTGCCGCTGTAACAGCTGCCAATCGAGACGATGACCTTGCCGGGAATGTTGTCCAGCAGGCTCTTCAGCTCGCTCGGCCGGATGTACTGGTTCTCAGCGCCATTGGAGTACAGGAACAGACATCCGTCCTTAGATCCGTGTCCGAGGAAGCAGAAGTAGGTGACGTCGCCCTCCTGAATGCCCCACTGGCTCGGCAGAGAACGAAGCTTGCTCACCAGCGTCGACTTCGACAGGTTGGAGAGGTCGGCGATCTGCTCCACGCGCTGCCCGTTGAAGTTCTGCTGCTTCAGCATGCTGATGAGGCCCGACCGATCGGAGGCACGCTGATAGGGCAGTTTGTAGCCCTGGTGGTTGATGAAGCTGTTCTCAACGATTACGATCGCGCGGTAGCGCGCCTTTCGGGTGACGACCACGCCGAAGCTGGCGCTCACGGAGGTATTCTGATCCGTGGCGGTGATCATCGCATATCCTGCGCCGACGGCGCTCAGATTGCCGCTGCCGTCCACCGTGACGACCCTTGTGTTGTTGGAACGCCAGGTCAGGTTGGCGAAGTCGCAGGATTTCGAGGGCGTGTAGGTGACGGACAGCTTTGCCCTGTCGCCAACATACATCTCGCCGTAGCTCTTGCCGCCGAGCGACAGGGAGAGCGCCTGAACGGGATAGTATGCAGCGACCTTGACCTTGACGGTATCCTTCTTGCCGTTGTGGGTCTTGACGGTGATGGTCACCGTGCCTTCCTTGATTCCCGTGACGACGCCGTTTTGATCGACCGTCGCGACCTTCGTGCTGGAGGAGGTCCAGGTAAGGTTGCGGGTTGCTCCCGCGGGCTGAAGCGTCGCCTTCAGGGTCAGACTGCTGCCCATACGCAGAACAACGGTGCCCTCCCTGTCAAGGTATACGCCGGTGGGCTTGTAGGGGTCGACGACCTTGACCTTCACCGTGTCATACTTGCCGTTGTGGGTCTTGACGGTGATGGTGACGGTGCCCTCCTTGATGGGGGTG
>JAEDKS010000050.1 GCA_016295665.1 Clostridia bacterium | reverse complement strand
CCCGCTGACAAGATTGCGCTGGTCACGGAGCCCTTCTATCGCGTGGATAAGGCGCGCAGCCGCCGGCAGGGCGGTGCGGGGCTGGGGCTGTCCCTGTGCCGGATGATTGCCCAGGCCCACGGAGGCAGCCTGCGGATTCAGAGCAGCGTCGGCGTGGGCACGACCATCACCATGGTGTGGCCCGGGGAGGTGGAGCATGAATAGAAAAAGCATCGCAGCCATCGTCGCCATGCTCGTTCTGGCGCTTCTGCTGCTGGCAGGGCTGTCCTTCACGCGGGCGCTGATCGTCCGGCAGCGCATGGATTCACCCGTGATGGTCACGGTGACGCCCGACCCGTTCCAAGCGCCGGATGAGGACACAGAAGGGCGTGCCTCCCTGTGACCGGAGGCACGCCCCTGCTGATTGGACGGATAGAAAGCTGTATTACCACTTTTTCTGACCGATGCGGGCCATGGCCTGCTTCGTCTTTTCCAGCGTGTTGAAGGCGGTCAGGCGGAAATAGCCCTCGCCGCTGGGGCCGAAGCCGGAGCCGGGGGTGCCCACAATGTGGCACTCGTCCAGCAGCTTGTCGAAGAACTGCCAGCTCGTCATGCCCTCCGGCACCTTCAGCCAGATATAGGGCGCGTCCTTGCCGCCATACACCGTGAAGCCCGCCGCTGTGAGCCCCTCACGGATGATGCGGGCGTTCTCCATGTAGGCAGCGATGACCTCCCGGATCTGCTTCTGTCCCTCCTCGGTGTAGACGGCAGCCGCGGCGCGCTGAATCGGGTAGCTGACGCCGTTGAACTTGGTCGCCATGCGGCGCTTCCACATGGCGTTCAGCTCCACGCGCTGTCCCTTGCCGTCCAGTCCGCAGACCTCGTGCGGAATCACGGTGTAGGCGCAGCGGGTACCGGTGAAGCCAGCGGTCTTGGAGAAGGAGTTGCACTCGATGGCAACCTCCCGGGCACCCTCCACCTCATAGATGGAAAGCGGAATGTCCGGCGTGGTCACATAGGCGCGGTAGGCCGCGTCGTAGATGATGATGGCGCCGTGCTCCCGGGCCCAGTCCACGAACACCTTCAGCTGCTCCTTTGTCAGCACGGTTCCGGTGGGGTTGTTGGGGTAGCAGAGGTAGATGACGTCCACAGGCCGGTCAGGAACCGCCGGCACAAAGCCGTTCTCCGCGTTGCAGGGGAGATACACCAGCCGATCCCAGCGGTCGTTGACGTAGTCGCCCGCGCGCCCGGCCATGGCATTGGAGTCCACATACACCGGGTAGACCGGATCGGTCACGGCAATCACCGCGTCGGAGGAGAACAGCTCCTGAATGTTTCCCACGTCACACTTGGCGCCGTCGGAGATGAATACCTCGTCATAGGCGACCTCGATGCCCCGGGAGGCATAGTCTCCCTCGCGGATGGCATTGACCAGGAAATCATAGCCGAAGTCGGGGCCGTAGCCACGGAAGGTCTCCTCGTGTCCCATCTCCTCCACGGCCCGGTGCATGGCCTCGATGACGGCGGGCACCAGGGGCTTGGTCACGTCGCCGATGCCCAGTCGGATGATATCCGCATCGGGATGGGCAGCCTGATAGACCTTGATGCGGCGGGCGATCTCGGCAAAGAGGTAGGAACCCGGAAGCTTCTGGAAGTTGTCGTTGATATGCAGCATCTTTTTCATCCTCCGTTTTATCTGTCAGGCCATTCGCCGTCGAACACGAAGGCGGCAGGCCCTTCCTGATATACATGATTGTCGTCGGGAGACCAGTAGACCCGCAGCTTGCCGCCCTGCAGCGAGAGCTCCGCGTCCCGGTCGGCGGCGCCCGTCAGCACCGAGGCCACCAGCACCGCACAGGCGCCGCTGCCGCAGGCAAGGGTCTCGCCGGCGCCGCGCTCCCAGGTGCGCATGACGATATGCTTTCGATCCTTCACACGGGCGAACTCCACGTTGGTTCGGTTGGGGAACAGCCTGTGATTCTCCAGCAGCGGCCCCCAGATGCCCAAATCCACATCGTCCGGGTCACGGACGAACACCACGCAGTGGGGGTTGCCCATGGAAACGCAGTGGATAGCAAAGGTGGTGGAGCCCATCTCCAGCCGGTAGCCCATCACGATTTCCCCGGGCAACTGCACGGGAATCTTGGCGGGGGACAGCTCCGGGGAGCCCATATCGACCCGCACGGAGACCACATGCCCCTCCTCCACCCGCAGCGAGAGCTGACGCAGACCGCTGCCGGTGAGCAGGGAAAGCTCGGTTTTGTCCGTCAGTCCGCGCTCGTAGACGTATTTGCCGATGCACCGGGCAGCGTTGCCGCACATCTCGCTCTCGGAGCCATCCGCGTTGAACATCCGCATCTGGAAATCCGCCACATCGCTCGGACAGATCAGCACCAGACCGTCGCTGCCCACGCCAAAGTGACGCCGGCTCATGGCCTTTGCCAGCGTCTGAGGATCGCGCACGGTTTCCTCCAGACAGTTCACATAGATGTAGTCGTTTCCAATTCCCTGCATTTTGGTAAAGCGCACAGTCCGTCCCCTCCATCCTGGAATGCCATCCTATTATATCGGATTTTCCCCCAAAGGACAAGAAAAAAACCGGAAAAAACCAGAAAATTTCATAGCCTTCTGGCGCGGCAGCCCGAATCGGGCACCAGCTTGCGGCCTCTGAAAGAATGCTCGGGTATATATTGACCATGTGGTCGATATGTGCTATACTAAAAACCGACCATGTGGTCTAAAATATTGCGGAGGTGCATCCATGAAGCGCGAGGACAAGAATCAGCTGACCCGGCGGCGGATCATGGACAGCGCACTGGCGGAGTTTGCCCGTCACGGCTATGGCGGCAGCTCGGTGAACAACATCTGCGTTGGCCCGGAGATCTCCAAGGGGATCATCTACCACTATTTCAGGACAAAGGATGAGCTGTACCTTGCGTGCATCGAGGAATGCTTTCAGCTTCTGACCCAGCACATGAAGGCCGGCTTTCAGGGGCAGGGGAGCGTGGAGAAGCAGCTGGAGGTGTACTTCACGCTGCGCATGGAATTCTTCCATCAGCATCCGGTGTATCAGCCCATCTTCTGCGAGGCGGTGATTTCGCCGCCTGCGCGCCTGACCGGGGAGATTCAGAAGCGGAGACAGGTGTTCGACGCGCTGAATGTGGAGCTGCTGCAGGGGATGCTCCGCAACCTGCCGCTCCGTGCGGGCATCACCGAGGCGGAGGTGGTCGAGCTGTTCCGGATGTTCCAGGACTTTATCAACGCGCGCTGTCAGATGCCGCTGGGCGATGAATCGGCGTTTGCGTCGAGAGACGAAAGCTGCCGCAGGGCGCTGAATGTCCTGCTGTATGGCGTGATTGAAAGAAAGGTGGATGAACGTGTCTAAGCAATCCACATCATCCCAGGCGATTCTGGGAGAAATGCAGCCGTCGAAGGCCATCGTGAAGCTCGCGATTCCCGCCACGCTTGCGCTGCTGGCGAAGGCCGTGTACAACATTGTGGACACCGCCTATATCGGGCTGCTGGACTCGAACCTGGCGCTGACGGCGGTGGGCGTCACGCTGCCCCTGCTGCTCATCATGGTCTCCATTGAGAATATCTTTGCCGCCGGTGCCGCCGTGCTGGCAGGGCGTCAGCTGGGGGCCAGGGATCACGAGGCCGCCAGCCGCACGGTTACGACGGTCATCGGCCTCTCGATCCTGATCGGCATCGTGCTCTGTGTGGGCGGCATTCTGCTCATGGATCCGCTGCTGCGCTCCTTCGGCGCCTCCGATGCGTCGCTGCCGCTGGCCCGGGAGTACGCGTTCTGGATGTTCATCGCTGCGCTGGCGAATCTGCCTGCGCAGAGCATGAACTGTGCCGCGAGGGCGGAATCCTCGGTCAAAATCTCCTCGGTGGCTGTGATCACCGGCGCGCTCCTCAACGTGCTGCTCGACCCGGTCTTTATGTTCGACTGGGGACTGAACATGGGCGTGCAGGGTGCTTCGCTGGCGACCACTGTTTCCCAGTTCGTCACCTTCTTCATCCTGGCGGGCTTCTATCTCAGCGGACGCTCCGTGATCAGAATCAGGCTCAGCGCCTTCCGTCCGAGCTGGCAGTTTATCAAGGCGGTCACGCTGATTGGCATTCCCACCGCCGTCATTCAGATCTGCCTGTCCGTCGCGTCCTCGCTGACCAACGTGGTGGCGGCGCCCATGCCCGATGCGGATGAGATCATCGCAGCCTACGGCGTGGTGCAGCGGCTGATTCTGATCGGCTGCTATGTGGTCATGGGCTTCATGCAGGGCTATCAGCCGGTGGCCTCCTATGCCTTCGGCGCCCGGGATGAGGATCGCTTCCATCAGGCTGCGCGCTTTGCGCTGAAGGGGGCGCTGCTGCTGACGGTACTGGTGGCAGCCTTTTACATCCTGCTCGCCTCGCCGCTGATCCGCCTGTTCAACCGCACGGAGCTGATCGTGACGTACGGCAGGAACCTGCTCATTTCACAGGTGGCGCTCTATCCGGCCTTCGGCCTGTACATGAAAAAGCCCCAGTCCTGACCGGGGCGAAACGGCAGTTCCCCCCGGCGACAGCAGCCGGGGGAATGGCTGGGCGTTCAAGGCGTGTCCTCGCAGCGCGAGAAGGCTACGGTCTTTTCCTTCAGCGAGATTTTGCCAACCTGATAGCCATAGGCCGGCAGCTCCTTCTTGAAGGTCAGGAAGGCGTGGTCGATGGGGAAGCCGAGAATCTGCTCAATCTCTGCGAAGGTCAGGGTGAAGCGAGGCTGGCCATGCGCATGAATCCACTGCCAGAGCGGGTCGTACTTGCTCATGTCCCCACCTCCGTAGCCTTCGTGTCGGAGCGCAGCTTCAGGGGCAGAAAAATCTGCTGCTGCGCAATCTTCATGGCCCTGTCCGCCGTGCCGTCCGGGTTGGGCATGTTGCACATGCCGCTCTTGGGGAAGTCCCCATAGACGAAAACATCACTGTTCTCGATCCAGCGGTACATCTGGTTGACGGTTTCGCTCAGGTCGTCATCATCCTTTTCGTCCGCGGTCGCCACCAGGAAGATGCCGCCGGGGAACATCATGATCTCATAGGGCGCCACATCCGCCTCGGTCACCCCGGGCTTCAGGGGCAGAATCCACACGGATTGATCGATCCGGCATGCTTCATGCCACAGGAAGTCCTGCGGCTCAAAGAGGTTCTCCATGAAAAGCTCCTGGTGGCTTTCAACCCACCGGGAGAAGCTGTTTTCGCCGTCAAACAGCTCCGAAAGCGGATGCGGGCCCGAGGAAACCGCCCGGAACCTCGGGATCTCAACAATTCGCATGTTTTGCAGCTTGCTCATGAGCCTGCTCCCTTCTCTGATGTGAAGCCTCAGCGGGCTTCTGTCGGTCGCCGGATTTCATTCACCAGCAGAATGAGACAGTAGATGCCGCAGACCAACAGGATGATGTCCTCATAGGCCTGGAAAATCACGGACTTGACGCCGGTCAACCCCCAGATGGTCAGAAGCGCAAGAAGCAGGCGGTTCTTCCTGGTATAGCCTGCGTAGACGGTAATGCTCAGGCTGATCACAGGGCATGGCATGATGTGCGTGACCATCCGTGGGAAGGTGTTGCCAAGCAGCAGGGAAACGAGTGGATAGACCAGATAGAGCAACAGCAGCAGCGCCTGCAGTCCATTTGGCCTGATGAGCGGGTCGTCCCTGTGCCGCCAGCTCTCATAGAGAAGCAGGAGGCCCGTCAGCAGGTACAGCGGCAGGGCGAAGAAGCGCTGAATCGGTTCCGTCCCGTACCGGGCAAAGAAGCCGATGCCGATAAACAGGTTGGCGATGCCCAGTGCGCACTTCGCGGCCCATCTGATCCGCTGCGTGTAGGAGAGCAGCAGGGACAAGGCGACCACGATGAGCAGCGCGACCTGAAGGGGCCAGGTGTGCTGGTTGTAGGTGCCGATGACGGCCCAGAAAGCATCAGCGTTCATTTCTTCCCTCCGAGCAGAACCACCGTCTCCACATGCTCCGTGAACGGGAACATGTCCACCGGCACTGCCTTTTCCGCCCGGTACCCTCCGCGAACCAGTATCCGCAGATCCCGGGCCAGCGTCTCCGGATTGCAGCTCACATACACGATGCGCTCCGGCGCAAGCGTCAGCAGGGAGCGCAGAAAGGGCTCATCGCTGCCGGCGCGAGGAGGATCCATCAGCACCACGTCCGGGCGGAAGCCCTCCCGGGCCATCCGCACCATGAAGCGCCCCGCGTCCTCGCACAGGAACGTGGCGTTCTCCACGCCGTTCCGCCGGGCGTTCTCGCGGGCGTCCCGCACGGCATCGGCATTCAGCTCCACGCCGATCAGGCGCTCGATGTGATCCGCCGCGCAAAGACCGATGGTTCCCGTGCCACAGTATGCGTCCAGCAGCGTCTCCTTCCCGGTGAGCCCCGCCATGTCGATGGCTGTCCGGTACAGCACCTCGCACTGCCTCGCGTTGACCTGATAGAAGGACTGCGGAGAGATGCGGAACACCTTGCCGCACAGCGAATCCTCCATGAAGCCGTCGCCATAGAGCACCGTTTCCCGGGTACCGAGCACCACGGAGGTCTGCCTGCTGTTCTCGTTGAGCACCACGGTGGTGATCTCCGGGTGGCGCTCCACCAGCTCCCGGACGAAATCACGCCCGCCGGGGAAGCTGAGGGAGGTGGCAACCAGCACCACCATGATCTGTCCGGTGACATGCCCCGTGCGGATGACCACATGACGCAGAAAGCCGCGATGGGTGTATTCGTTGTACACCCGCAGCTTGTAGCGGGGGAGCATCGACACGATGGTCTGGATGATGCGATCTGCCCGCTCGTCCTCGATCAGACAGTGCTGCACCGGCACGACGCGGTGCGTGCCCATGGCGTACACGCCAGATACCGGCAACCCGCGCTTGTCCACCGCCAGCACCGCGTGCACCTTGTTGCGGTAGTGCAGCGGCTGGGACATGCCGAGAATCGGTGCCACGGGACAGAGCCCGTGAAGCAGCTCCTCCACGCGCTTCTGCTTCAGGGCAAGCTGCTCCGCGTAGGGCATGTGGCTGAGCTGACAACCGCCGCACCGGGCGGCTACCGGGCAGCGGAAGGCCCTGTCCTGACGCGGCCTGTCAGCGGGGGCACCTCGCCCTGTGTCGCCGGGGCGCCTTGCCGGCTCCTGTTGCCTTCTGCGGGACTGATCGTTCGCCATGTGTGCCTCTGCCTCCGTTGTATGGTATGGAAATCGGGGTCTCAGGCCCCGGGCTGCGCTGTCTCCTGCACCATCACCACAGCCTGCGCGCTGATGCCCTGCTCCTCGCCCTCAAAGCCGAGACGCTCGGTGGTGGTGGCCTTCACGTTGACGCGGTTCACGGGCAGCGCCAGCGCCTCCGCGACCCGCTGACGCATCTGCGGGATGTAGGGCAGCAGCTTGGGCTTCTGTGCCACGATGGTCACATCGGCGCTGGTGACCCGGGCATGCCGCTCCCGGAGCAGCTGTACCACCTTTTCCAGCAGCAGAATGGAGCTGATGCCGCGATAGCGTTCGTCCGTGTCCGGAAAGTGCTTCCCGATGTCGCCCAGCGCCATGGCGCCCAGCATGGCATCCATCAGCGCGTGGAGCGCCACATCCGCGTCAGAGTGCCCCAGGAGCCCCAGGGTGTGGGGCACCTCAACGCCGCAGAGGATCAGCTTCCGCCCCTCCACCAGCCGGTGCACATCATATCCCTGCCCCACACGTAGCGTGGGCAGATCGGTCGCCTGATTTTTCAGCAGCGCTTCCGCCATCAATCTATCCTCCGGTGTCGTCAGCTTGATATTCCGCCTGCTGCCCATGGTCAGCTGCACCTGAACCCCCAGCCGCTCCACGAGCGAGGCATCGTCGGTGCCCAGATAGCCGGATGCCTGTGCGGAGAGATGCGCCCGGCGCAGCAGGGCCGTCTCAAAGCCCTGCGGGGTCTGCACGCTCCGGAGCATCAGCCGGTCGGGCGTCGCCGCCACCCGCTCCTGGGCGTCCACCTGCTTGATGGTATCGACGCAGGGCACCGCCGCCACGCCGCTGCCGCTCTGTTCCACGCTGTCCATGACCCTTCGGATGGTGTCCGCATCCACCAGGCAGCGCGCCGCATCATGCACCATCACCCGGTCACATTCCCCAGGAAGCGCGCAGAGTCCGTGCCAGACGGATTCCTGCCTCGTGCTGCCGCCCGGGGCAAAGCGCACGCCATCTAACAGTCCTGCCCCGGCAAGCTGCGCCCGGGCCTCGGCAAGATCCTCCTCCCGGATGACCACAACCACCTCGTCCGTCATGGGCCTGAATGCCGCCACCGAGCGGCAGAGCATGCTCCTGCCGCAGACGTCAAGCAGCACCTTGTTCTTCTCGCACCCCATACGGCTGCCGGAGCCGCCGCCCAGAATGATGGCACACCACATTACCCCGCATCCTCCTGCTGAAAGTCCAGCTCATAGCGCTGTCCGTGACGGAACAGCAGTCCGTTTACCATGCGAATCCGCAGAATGACGGTGAGGGGATCGTTCAGGTCGGTGTGACCATTGTCCAGCCAGGCCGCGAAGGCGCTCCGGAGCGCCGCGGCAAGCGCCGCGTTCCGAGGATCGCAGAAAGCCCCCAGGTTCTCTCCGATGCCCTGACCGGTGAACCATTCGCCCGCTACAGCCACCTGCGGATGCAGCCCGATCTGCCGCATCTTCCCGGAGCATGCGTGGGTCACCACATAAAAGGAGCCGTCCAAGTAGAGGGCATCCACGCTGCGAACCCGGGGTTCACCCGCGTCCAGGGTCGCAAGCGCCAGAATGGTATCGTGTCCGAAGCGCTCCTGCATCAACGCACGTGCCGTCGCATCCATGTGCCAGTCCTCCCTGTTTCTCTCCGCGCTTTTCAGCTGCGCTCCGCGTCCATGCCCGCATCCTCGCTGAGAATCCGGTACATCTCTGCGGCATCTCCCTTGCGCACCGTCTCGTTCACCGCAAGAATCTGATAGCGCCCCAGCTTGTCTCCAAAGCGGATGGTCATCTCGTCGCCTACCTTGACCTCCGCGCCGGGCTTGGCGACCTTCCCGTTGAGCGACACGCGCCCGCCTGCACAGGCTTCATTGGCGACCGTGCGGCGCTTGATGATGCGGGATACCTTCAGGTATTTGTCCAGACGCATAATGTTCAACTCCTTCGCTGACGAATCAGCCTGCTTCATACAGAAAGTGTAGCATATTTTGCCGCGCCCTGCAACCGTTTTTCGGGCCGGTTCCGTCTGGGCCGGGGAGCCCCGGCACAGAAAAAGACCGCAGGGATCCCTTCGGCTCCGCTGCGGTCATCACTTCGTCTATCAGTTGTTCACGGCATCCTTCAGCGCCTTGCCAGCCTTGAACACGGGCGCCTTGGAGGCAGCGATGGTGATGGCCTCACCGGTCTGAGGATTATGGGCGGTGCGCTCAGGACGAGCCTTCACCTCAAAGGCACCAAAGCCAACCATCTGCACCTTCTCGCCAGCCACAAGCGCCTCGGTGATCACATCGACCACGGCGGTCAGCGCCTTCTCGGCATCCTTCTTGGTCAGGCCAGTCTTGGCGGCCAGGGCAGCAGTCATTTCAGTCTTGTTCATGTAATAGTTCCTCCTTGTTGTTGTCCGCGCACTTGGCGGATGAAAATGATGGTTCCACAGCGTCACCCGGTTGGTGCGCCAGGTCGCAGACAGCGCCTGAGGCCTGCCGTTGCTTGACCCGGTTCCAGTATACATCCATTTCGCCCAATGTCAAGTCCTCCAACGATTTTCCGTCCGAAATAATCAGATTTTCCATGGCTTCAAACCGTCTGATGAACTTGTCGGACGCCTTCTGCATGAGCCCCTCCGCGTCCCCGTGGGCGAGCCGGATGACGTTCACTACGCTGAACAGCAGATCGCCCAGCTCCTCGCCGGGATCACGTCCCGCCTCCAGCTCAGCTCTGACCTCGTCGGCCTCCTCGTGGATTTTGGGCAGCGCCCCCAGCGCGTCGTCCCAGTCAAAGCCCACCTGCGCGGCCTTCTTCTGTACCTTCTGCGCCCGCATCAGCGCGGACAGACCGACCGGAATGTCCTTCAGCACCGAGGCCTGGGTGGTCAGGCCCCGCTCCTGCTTCTTCAGCTTCTCCCAGTCCGCCAGCACCTCATCGGCTGTGTCGCAGTGCGCGTCGGCGAAGATGTGCGGGTGCCGGAAGATCATCTTCCGGCAGATGGCAGTGGTCACATCCTCCACGGAGAATGTGCCGTGGCAGTGCCCGATATGCGCGTGGAACACCACCAGCAGCAGCACGTCGCCCAGCTCGTCCGCCAGCTGCTCCGCGTCGCCCCCGTCGATGGCTGCCGCCACCTCCCAGGCTTCCTCGATCAGATACCTGCGCAGGCTCTCGTGGGTCTGTGCCCGATCCCAGGGGCAGCCGCCCTCGCCGCGCAGGGTGTCCATGACCCGGAGCAGGTCGTCAAAGCAGTACCGGGAGCGCCCCGTGAGGGGCAGCGCGGGCAGATAGGCGCAGACCGTATGGTCGTAGCTGCGCTGCCTGTCCAGCTCCCACAGCGGAATCCGCTTCGGTGCGCGCTGCCGTTTGACCGTGGAGGGGAAGAATACCAGCTCCTGCTCGTCGTCATAGGCGCCGGAGAGCCACAGCTTCACGTCACCGGCGAGCACCGCGCTGTCCAGCTCCGTGATGAGCAGGGCCTCGCCCGTATGATGGGCGGCCTGCATGCAGCTGCTTGCCGGCAGGATGCGGATACCGCTCGGGCTTCCGCCCATGCGTGCCAGACAGTCATCGCTGCGGGAGACCCCCGCCAGCGTGCAGATCTCGCCCTCCTCCGGCTTCATGCCGTACAGCGCGGCAACCGAGCCGTCGCAGGCCGCGTCCGCCACACCGTAGACCAGGGGCCCCTGCGCGGCCTGCTGCCACAGCTGCCGCGCCATGGCCTCGTGCAGCGCGTCAAAGTCCTCGTAGCGCTCATAGAGCGCATCCAGCGTCGTGAAGGCGATGCCCTTCTCCTCCAGCCAGGCCGCCACCGGATGCTGCGATGTCCGCAGCACCAGCGACCGGGCATGGGTGAGCGTCTCCGCGGTCTGCAGCGTCAGCAGCCCGGGATCGCCCGGGCCCAGGGTCACCACCGTAATCTGAGGTTTCATCCACGCTTCCTCCTTCTCATCAGCGGTGCGATATCCTCCCTGCGGATGGCCTTGACCAGGAAGGCCACGCCGAGATACACGACCACGCCCACCGCAATCTCCAGCAGGGTCATCAGGCGGTTCCAGGGCAGGAAGGTGCGCATCATCCACACCACCAGCCCCATGCAGGCCGTGGCGATGCCGGGCAGGAGCAGCCAGCCCCGCCCGTCAAACCGCATCCGGGCATACCGGATGACCATGATCAGATTGGGCACCATACTCACGCTGTAGCACACGATGGAGGCGATGGGCCCGCCGTGGATGTTGATGCCCGGCGTGCCCACCAGCACATAGTTCAGCGCGATCTTGCAGGCAACGCCCGCCACCAGCGTGTACATGGGCACCCGCTGATAGCCCAGCCCCTGCAGGATGGCGCTTGTTGCCTGTACCACCGTAAAGAGCACCACGGTCAAAGCGGACATGGTGAGCAGCTCGCCCGCCGCGACCAGCATTTCCTCCGACAGCGTGCCCTGATAGAAGAACCGCACGATGGGCTCCGCCAGCAGGCTCATGCCGATGGAGCAGGGGAGTCCGATCAGAAACGCAAACCGAAGCCCCAGATTGGCCTCCCGCCGGAGGCCCTGTTCGTCACCCACGGCTTTGCAGGCGGAAATGGCGGGCACCAGGCTCATGGAGATGGACAGCGCCAGCGCGGTGGGGATGTTGATCAGCCGGATCACCGCGCCGGTGAACACGCCATACAGCGGGCGCGCCTGCTCCAGCGGGAGTCCGGAGGCCACCATACGCTCCACCAGCATGGCGGAATCCACGAACTGCGCCAGGGGCACGATGCAGGCGCTGATGGTGATCGGGATGGAAATGCGCATCAGCTTGCCTGCCAGCGTGCGGGCGGCGAGGGGCTCCAGCGCGTCCGGCCCCGCAGGGGCACGGAACTCGGAGCGCCGGCGGAGGTACAGCAGAATCATGTAGCCCAGGGCGAGCGCCTCCACGCAGGTGATACCCAGCAGCGCCCCGGCAGCGCCCCAGGCGGTCGCCAGCTCCGACGAGAGCCTTGCGGCCTCCTCGCCCGCCATCCCTGCCATAGCCGCCTGCGCCGCTCCCTGGGACATGCCCTGATGGTAGCCGACCCAGGCCAGCGGCAGGGAGATGAACACCTTGCCGACCTGCTCGATGAGCTGGCTGGTCGCGGTGGGCACCATGTTCTGATGCCCCTGCATAAAGCCCCGGAAGGCCGCCAGCACGCACACGATGGCGACGCAGGGCGCGATCACCCGGAAGCCCAGCGCGGACTCCGGCAGCCCCACCCGATTGACCAGAAAACCGTTGCAGGCCAGCATCAGGATGGTACAGAGCAGCCCCAGCGCGGTCAGGAGCCAGAGCGCCACCCGGAATACGCGTAGCGCCCCGTGCCTGTCATCCCGGGCGAGACACTGGGACACCATCCGCGAAACCGCCACCGGCAGTCCGGCGGAGGAGATGGTCAACAGCAGATTGTAGGTTGGAAATACCGCCTGGAAAACAGCCAGTCCGTCCGCGCCGATGATCCAGGTCAGGGGCACGGAGAAAAGCACGCCGACGAGCTTGCAGATGATGCCGGTCATGCCCAGCACCGTCATGCCGCCGATCAGGGATTTCGTTTGTCTTGCCATGGGGACAGCCCTTTCTGTGCCGGTTCACCGGCACCTGTATCCATTCCTGCGCGCCGCTCAGTCCGGGAAGCGAAGGCGCATATCCTCCCGGCACACCCTGTTCCAGGAGAAGTCATTCGTCAGCTCATCCCAGGAAACCGGATGATAGCTGCGCAGCAAACCGGCAGCTGATGCCAGTATGCCCAAAATCTCCTCCGGCGAATACCGCATCCGCAGCGCGGACAGATCGAGGTCGCGGTCACGCTTTGCCAGTCGGCGTCCATGGGCGTCGGTCAGCAGGGGAATATGCACATAGTGCGGCGTCGGAAACCCGAGCAGGCGCTGCAGGTAGATCTGCCGGGGCGTTGCGGAGAGAATGTCCCGTCCGCGCACCACCTCGCTGACGCCGCTGAGCCCGTCATCCACCACCACGGCCAGCTGGTACCCGAACAGCCCGTCCGACCTGCGCAGCACAAAATCGCCGCAGTCCCGCGCCAGGTTTTCCCGGATCACCCCCTGAAGCCCATCGGTAAAGACGAGCTCCTCATCCGGCACCCGGAGCCGGATGGAGGGGCTTCGCTGCGTCAGCAGCCGGGCTGTTTCCTGCGGGGAAAGATCGCGGCAGGTTCCCGGGTAGACGACCTGCGTGTCGCCCAGGTTCGGTGCCAGCAGGCTCTGCAGCCGGGCACGGGTACAGAAGCAGGGGTAGGTGAGTCCCTGTTGCGTCAGGAGCGCCAGATGGTGTTCATAGACCTCCGTCCGCTCGCTCTGAAAGAGGGGCGGCTCATCCCAGGTAAAGCCCAGCCACCGCAGATCCTCCATCGCCTGCTGCGCCAGCGCACGTGGGCAACGCGGCACATCCACGTCCTCGATGCGCAGCAGGAAGCGCCCGCCCTGCTGCCTTGCCGAGAGGCAGGCGAGCATGGCGCACAGCACGTTGCCCAGGTGCAGCCGCCCGCTGGGCGTGGGCGCAAAGCGCCCGACGACCGGTTCGCTCATGCGTCCAGCAGGGCCAGCATCTGCGCCGGATTCTCTCCGGCCTTCACCCGGTCCGAGCACCAGCGGATGATGCCCTCCTCGTCCAGCAGGTAGGTGGTGCGCACCACTCCCATGCTGACC
>JAEDKS010000243.1 GCA_016295665.1 Clostridia bacterium | reverse complement strand
CATGGATGACCTGCTGGCATAAGTTCTGACCTGCACAAAAGGCTCCGCGCCTGTATTGCGCGAAGCCTTTTTCCATGCGTTTGTCCCGAATCAATACGCGCTCTCCGCCGACTCCCACTGGAACCGCTGCACCAGGGAGGCGCGTCCGCCCGCCGCCAGGAACGCGTCAATCGCAGCTGCCAGCTGCTCGTGGAACTCCTCCAGGCACAGGCCGTTGTCCATGATGTAGGTCGCCACCGGATTGCCCACATACCGCAGATGCCAGGGCTCAAAGTTGATTTCGGTGATCTCCACCTTGTCCTCCGGGTAGCGGAGGATGAAGCCGTACTCCGCGCAGTGCGCCGCCATCCACTTGGCCTCCGTCGTTTCCGCGAACTGCTCGTTCATGCCGCGATCCCGCCACTCGTAGCTGACCACGTCGCAGCCCAGCGCCGTCTGATGGTCGCTGGCGCCCGGCATGCTCACCCAGCCGTCGTCGTAGCCGTACTTCTGCAGGCGATTGTAGTACATGGTGTTCTGCGTCTGCCAGGAGCGGTAGGCGCTTTTCAGATACAGCCGGATGCCCTCCGCCTCCGCCGCCTCGCACATCTCCACCAGCGCGGCAGCGCAGTCCTGCTGCAGCTGCATCTCGGCGCTGGAGGCCTTCCGCACACCGCCGTTGGTGGTGCCGTCACTGTTCACCTTGCGGGTCTTGAGCGTCACCAGTGGCTCGCAGACGTAGCCCTTCTCCAGCAGCATGTGCTTGTTGGCCAGCCGGATGAAATCCGGGTTCATGTCGTACAGATCAATGGGGAAATCCCACAGCACATCGTCGTAGGTGATCTCGTCCAGCGCCAGATCGAACAGGCTGAACTCCTCATCCTCCTCCGCCAGTGCCGCGCAGGACAGCAGGCAGAACAGCACCATGAGCAGCAGGGTCAGCTTCCGCATCTGTGGTATTCCTCCTTTATTTCGGCGTTTCGTTCACGCCCGACCATTCTCACTCCGCGCCCAGGAGATCCAGCAGCGTCTGCGTGCGCACCTCCACCAGATACTCCTCCAGCGGCTTGGGGTCGGCATAGATGGCCTCCGCGTTCTCCTTGCCCACATAGCGGACATGCCAGGGCTCGTAGTTGTAGCCCGTGATCTCCTCCCAGCCCTCCTGATAGCGCAGGATGAAGCCGAACCGCCAGCAGTTTTCCGCCAGCCACTGACCGCACTGCGTATTGGCAAAGGCATCGGTCAGGCTGGTCTTGTTCTTCTGACCCACATCCATCGCCAGCCCCAGCTGATGCTCGCTGGCGCCGGGGCGGGCCACATACTGATCCGCCTTCTCCACGCTGCCGCCCACGCGCTTGAGCTTGTTCGCGTAGATGGTGTTCTGCTTGCTGTAGCTGCGATAGCCGCTGACCGACACGGGCGTGTAGCCGGTCTCCTCCTTGCAGGCCGCGAACATCTCCTCCAGCGCCTCGGCGGCATCGGGCCGCATGCTCCTGACCTGCCCCTGCACATTGGCCATGCGCGTTTCCGGCACGTAGTTCTCACTCACGCGCCAGCCACGGTTGACAAGAAACAGCAGCCCATCCACATCGTTCTGCGGAGCGGCTGCGTCCATCGAGCCTGAGAAAAGCATCGTTCCGGCAGCCAGCAGCGCTGCCAGCGATTGCGTCACGGAAGCCATGAGCAAAGCTCCTTTCGCACCAAATCTTTTTCCAACCTTCATTATACCGCCATTTTCCCGAAGCACAAGATGCCAAATGTAAATTTTCCAATGTTTTCGTGCGTCAAAGCCGGTAAACTGCGCACAATATCCGCGAGGAGGCGAAAACGCAATGAAACGGTTTCTGATTTCCATCATGCTGGCCGCAGCGCTCTGCGCGCTGTCCGCCTGCGCTGCGGATAACACGCCCATGCAGACCATGCAGCCCTCCGCCGCGCCCATGACCAGCCCATCTCCCACCATGGAGATGCAGGACATGACCCCGGATGAGCCCACCACCACCGGGAATCCCGTCGGCGTGCCGGAGGCCCGGGGCGTGACCAGCGTGACCAACGCACGCAAGGCCATTGAACAGATCGAGGATGAGCTGGAGCGTCTGTCCGAGGTGACAGACGCCCAGGTCGTCGTGGCGGGCAACACCGCCGCCGTGGCCCTGGAGTTCGACAAGCAGTACCTGGGCGGCATCGACGACCGGCTCGTGAACATGGTCAAGGAGCGCATCAAGGGCGTGGTCTCGGGCGTGGACAACGTGGTCGTGACCCAGGACACCAACATCTACGACCAGCTGGAGAAGCTGGGTGACCGGCTGGATGATGCCTCCGACATGGCGGACATCCAGACCGAGCTGGACGCCATCGTCAACCGCATCCGTCAGGCTGCGTGACCCCGCGCAGCCCCGTTCCCTCCCGCCGTGCCCCGCCTGCCGTGCCGTTTCATGGAAACAGCGCGGCTTTTTCTGTGTTCGCTCCCCCGCCACCCTTCCGCCCGATGCCATGAGAGAAAAGCATTTCCAGCGTAGTCTGCCCAAATCGGCACACACTATCACCGAGAAAGAAAGACAGGAGGTGAAAAGCATGCAGCAGCAGCAACAGCAGTCCACCCAGTCCATCGAGGTGCCCCAGGCGAAGGAAGCTCTGAACAACATGAAGTTCGAGATCGCCCGTGAGCTGGGCGTCAACCTCAAGCAGGGCTACAACGGCGATCTGCCCTCCCGTCAGGCGGGCTACAT
>JAEDKS010000049.1 GCA_016295665.1 Clostridia bacterium | reverse complement strand
AGCGGCGGTAGCCATAGCCCGGCAGCTCGTCCACCTGCAGAAGAATCTGCTTCTGGCTGGTGGTGATGTTCACCACGCGCCACCGAACCTCCCTGCCCTCGGCGTCGCAGACGGACTCGTGCTTCGCAATCTCCACCAGCGCCCAGCCGGACACCGGGAAGCTGTAGGGATTGTACACCACCACCTCCCGGCCGCCGTTGTTCCACAGGAGCGAAATGCGGCTCGCGCTTCGGCTGAGCAGCGCGTTCGTGCGGTTCAGCGCGCTGTCGGACATGGCCTTTTTGAACGCCCAGGAATCCTGCTGCAGCAGGGATTCCGGGTCGGCCTGCGACATGAAGCTGCCCCAGGTATGCTCGTCGAAAAGCACCACCTGCTTCCACGCCTCGTCATACTGCCGGAGCGGGAACTGCCCGCCGGTCAGCATGGCGGCAAAGCTCTCCAGCGGCTCGGCGCACTTCAGCCCGTCCTGTGCCCGGCGAATCGCCACCGATTCCCGCAGGCTCGACGCGGCGCCGTCCTCCCACCAGCCACCCTCGTCGCCCCGATAGACCGGGAACGCATCGCCCCAGGCGGACACGTACTCGAAGAAGGAGGAGCCGTTGGAGGGAATCAACTGCGGATAGACGTAGGTCTTTTTCCAGCGGGACACGAAGTCCGCCATGCGCACGTCGATGTCCGTGTTGTCGGCCTCCATGCCGTAGAGAATCACCGCGTCAGGCTGATAGTCCGACTGCTCATAGTCCATCAGCCACATGCCGAGACCCCGCTCCGCCGCCGGAATGGAGCCGGGAGAGCCGCAGACCTTCTTCAGCTCGCAGTACATGCGGCTCAGCCACACCAG
Organism: Clostridia bacterium; assembly: GCA_016295665.1. Classification (GTDB taxonomy): domain Bacteria; phylum Bacillota; class Clostridia; order Christensenellales; family Aristaeellaceae; genus HGM11604. The sequence continues at coordinate 13,119 of JAEDKS010000049.1, read as the reverse complement.
AATCCGGCTTCCGTCGGGCCCCTCCCACCAGAAGGGGCTGTGGCGGTGCAGGTTGCCGTTCAGCCGGAACGGGCCCCGATCCTGATTGTTGGCGTGGAGCATCCACTTCACGCCCATGCCGGAGAGGATGGTGGGATACGCGCTGGTGGCGGAGGCCACGTCCACCATATCCACCCGGTCGGCGCGGAGCCCTGCCGTGCTCAGCAGACCCTCGCTGAAGTCGCTGTTGTGGATCAGATCCTCCAGCGAAGCGGTCTGCGTCAGCAGATCCACATAGTTGGACGGCACGCCGATGCGCCCCGCCTTCACCTGCTCCAGCAGCTCCTGCCGCCGGGCGGGGTCGCGGGTCTCCAGATAGTCATCCAGCGCCCAAGCGGAATCCAGAATGTAGGAGAAGTCCGGCTTCTGCCGCAGGGTTTCCAGGGCGGTGTCCAGATTGCGGGACATGCGCTCCGCGACCTCGCTCTGGCGATGGGTGTACCCGATATCGGTATGGGCGTGGGGCGTGATGTACACATGCCACTTCCGGCAGGGGCGGAAGGTGCCCTGCTGCGTCACGGCACCGCTCAGCGCATACTGCACCTCGCCCGTGCCGTCGGGAATCCAGCAGGAGAAGGTGTAGGAACCAAAGGCGTTCGCCTCCATGTGATAGGGCACCACGGTCTCCCCGTCCGCCCAGATGAGGCGCAGGCTGCCGGACACGTCCTGCAGACCGGCGGGAGGCGTCAGGGTAACGTCTACCCGCTCCATGAGCATATCGCCGCGCCGGGCATACAGCACGGTGGGGCGCACCTCGGCACCGGGCTCCTCGACGGCGCCGCGCTCCAGCGACAGGGCGCCATAGTGCCAGCCGCAGGCGTCCGCCATGCGATCCAGCCGCGCCACCGCCTCCCGGTTGGTGACCATCAGCTCGGGCAGCTCATCCTCGGCGGTGATGGACAGGGTGTTCTCGCCCGCCTTCAGCAGCGTGCCCGGGATAAAGACCCGCAGATCCTGCCGGTTGTAGATCGCCGCATGGAGCGCGTGACCCGGGCGGATCTCCTTGTCCCGGGAGGGCGCCGGGAAGGGATACACGCAGCCCTCGCTGCCGTTGACGCTCAGACGGATGGAGGGCAGGCGCGGCGTTGACACGATGACGCCCAGCTGCAGCGCACAGTCCTCTGGCTGCGCCATGGAGAAGCGCACCGTGTAGGTATAGGTCTGATACCCGCCGTCCGGATCCGCCTTGGATACATGGAAGGACGGCCAGCCGCGGATGATGCCGTCCGCGTCCGGAGTAAAGCTGCGGGAGGGCATGACGCTCCGGAAGCAGTCCGGCAGCTCGTCCATGTCCGGGATCGCAAAGAGAACCTTCTTGTCCATCACTAGGTCTCCTCCTGGCTTTCGCCCTGTGGTCTTTCACCTCAGGTCTATTATACTATAGATGTTCTTTTCAGAAAAGAGGGAGCTGCGAACCTGTGTCCGCAGCCCCCTCCCCTCAATCGGTGGTGATGATGCCGGTGCTTACTCGCCGAAGATGAAGGCCTCTTCCTCGATGGCGTTCGTGATCTTCTGCGCGGCTTCCTCCAGGACAGCGCGGCAGTCGTCGCTCTCGAAGGTCTTCATGATCTTGTTCACGGCGTCGTTCTTGTAGGAATCGGCGCTGCCACCGTAGATGTGGCGGCGGGTCGCCTTGGTGTAGTTCATCAGGTCCTTGACCTCGTCCCAGCCAACATACTGAGACATGACGGGGTTCTCGTTGGCCTCGATGGCGCACATCACGTCCAGCTGCTCAGCGCCCCAGATGGCGGCACCCTCGGTCGCCAGGAACTCAGCCAGCAGGGTGGCCTCAGCGGGATGCTCGGTGCCGAAGGGCACGGTGCAGACGAAGCCGCCGCCCCAGGCGCCGGTCACGCCGTTGGCAGAGGGGCCAGCCGGCAGCGCGAAGCAGCCGTAGTCAACCTTCGCCTCGTCGTTGTACTTGGCGATGGTCGCCAGGTAGTTGCAGGTCTGGCCGTAGATGGCCACGCGGCCGGACAGGAACAGGTCCTGAGAGCCGCCGGCGTTGGCGGAATCCAGCTGGTTCAGGGTGTCCTGACCATAGCGGTCGGCGAACCACTTCATGAACTCCAGCGCTTCGACGTTGGCGTCGCAGGCGATGTTGACCTGAGAGGGATTCAGCGCGTTGTCGTAGATGCCCTCGGAGCCGTTCGCCATGGCGATGGTGTCAAAGCCGAAGTTGCCCAGGGTGGGGTAGAAGGAAGCGATGTAGTTGCCGGTGCCATTCAGGGCCTCGTCCAGCTTCACGCAGGCCTGCTGGAAGGACGCCCAGTCCACGATCTCATCCACGGACACGCCAGCGGTCTTGAACATGTCCTTGTTGTAGTACAGCAGGCGGGTGTCGGTGTTGAAGGGGATGGCGTAGACGCCACCGTTCCAGGTCACCATATCCCAGTACTTCTCGTAGAACTTGGACTGGGTATCGGGAGCCAGGTACTCGGTGATGTTCTGGGCCTGGTTGCGCATGGCCTTGCTCGCCACGTCCTCGATGGCGGTGATGACCACAGCCGGAGGATTGCCGGCGGTCACGGAAGCCAGCATCTTGGTCTCGATGTCGCCGTAGGGAACGTACACGTACTCCACCTGGACGCCCTGCTCCGCGTACTTCTCATTGAAGGCGTTGCAGATCTTCTCGATGGTGGGACGGCGCTGCTCGGAGCCCCAGTGGGCCCAGAAGCGCAGGGTGATGGTCTCGCCCTCGGCGGCGGAAGCGAAGCTGCACACGGACAGCAGCATCAGCACGCTGAGAACCAGAGCGACCAGACGACGGGTAGTTTTCATGTTCATACCTCCTTGTATTCTTCAGCCACTCCCGTGGCATGAATCCTTGGTTATGGGGTTTGCGTTGACACCTCAGCGACTGACTCTATTATGCCATGCTTCGCGTCACTTGTCAACCCTGTTTTGTCAAATTATTTTATTTTTTTTCTTTTTCTGTCGTGTGACGCCGAGACTTCCCCGGTGTTCACTAACAAAACGTTATTTTTCGTCATGTAATTCCAGCAAATTGGTCATTTGACAGTCATTCCCTGTCAGGTGCAGCGTGGTGACGGTCAGCGGCGGGAGCACCACGGGCCAGCGCTGATCGCGCAGGCGGAGCTCGCCCCGCTGCTCCTCGGACACGCAGGACTGTACGCGGACGATGACGCCGCCGTCCTCTCCCCGCTTGACAGCGGTGATGACGCATCCGTCACATTCCGTCAACTCCAGCGCGGACAGCTGCCGGCGCGGCTCCGCGCCCGTGTGCTGCTCCGCCAGCAGGGTCTCCGGCACCCTATGCAGCCGCTGGGCCCGGCGTACCCGCTCAGCGCGGGTCAGCATTTCCTGATGCGGGCAGAAAACAAAGCTGCACTCGCTGATGCCCTGATCGGCATAATCATACTCCCGCGCATCGGACAGGTGCTCCCCGGCGCCGAAGGCATGGACGCTGCCGCGCAGCAGCAGCACCTCCAGGGCCCCCTCCACCTGACGGTAGCCGAACTTGGCCCGGTTCACCACCAGCATGCCGCCCTCGCTCCCCGTCAGGTCGAGATAGCGCTGCATATTGCGCTCCCCCGCCTCCTGGAAGGGACGCTCCTGCTCGGTGAAGGCGGCCTCGGCGATGGCCCGGTCAAAGGGCTGGGCAAAGGGCACATGAAGCACCGTCGCCGCCAGCTTCTCCCGGCTGTCCAGACGAATGTCCACCCGGAGCTGATGGTCATCCCGGGTCAGCGACCAGCGGATGAGCGCCTCGCTCCGCCCATGGCTCATGCGGCAGCGCGCCGTTCTCCTCCCGGTACACCTTTTCCGCACGGTAAACGCCGCGCAGGGCGCCAATGTCTCCCTTCGCGCCCCAGGTATCCCGGTCATCCTCATAGACGCGCAGCTCCGCCGGCCCCGACAGCAGCTCCTGTCCGGCCTGCTTGTCCCACAGGCTGACCAGGGCGCCCGTCTCCGGATCAATCCGGGCACGGAGGAAATCGTTCTCCAGCGTGTTCTCCGGGCAGTCCATGGGCACGCCGGGCCGGGTGGGCGCCTCGGGCATCAGGCGGTAGACCGCCACGCCAAAGGCCGGCACCTGTCCCCGGAACACGAAATGCTTGCGGGTATCCGGCGCGGTCAGGCGAATGACCGAGGCATCGTAGACCTGCTCGTTGCCCGCGGCGTCCTTGAGCCGCATGGGGAACTTGCTCCGCCACTCGATGTCCGTTTCCACCAGACCGTCCCACGGGGTGTCGGTGGGGTTCACCACCAGTAGCGGGAAGCCGTCGCCCCGCAGGTCAAAGCGGCTTGACAGCAGCTGCAGGCAGCCGCCAATGACCTCCCGCGCCACGGACAGGCAGCGATGGAGGTCGATGACGGCGTCGTCCCGCGCCTCCTTGCGGGCCGTTCCCGCCAGGGTGTCATGGAACTGACAGAACAGCAGCAGTTTCCAGCTTTCCCGCAGCTGCTCGTGGGTCTGCTCCTCGCAGCCCGCCATGACGGACAGGATTTCGGCCTTCACCAGCGCCGCCTCCGTGTCCCGGCAGAGCCGCTTCAGCTCCGCGTCCACGGTAAAGCAGCCGGGGAAGCAGCCCTCCAGCTCGCCCTGCCAGGCAGGGAGTGCCGCGCTGTCCACGCTGCCGAAGAAATCGTCCGGGCCGCCGTTTTGCATATCCAGCTCGGGCCGCTCCAGGATCAGCTCCCGGATGGCCTTGATGTTCTCAATGGTGGGGCAGCCGCCGTGATTGCCCACGCCGTAGTACACGGGTAGATGATCGAGGCCGCAGCGCTCCATGGCAGCCAGCGTTTTGTCCAGATTCTCCACGATGGCGGTGCGTGTCCAGGCGCAGTACTCCCCCTCGCAGCGCTCACCGATAACCGTGCTGCCGTCCTCGCCCTCCCAGCGGAAGGCGGGCGCGGGCAGCGTCAGCTGATCCGGCTGCGGGCGCATGAACACATAGCCATGCAGCCCCTGCCCCGCCAGAATCGCCGGAAGCCCGGCCTGATGCCCGAAGGAGTCCACATTGTAGCCGCAGGTGGCCCGGCGCCCGAAAAGGCGCAGCAGCTCCCGCTGCCCGTACAGCCCCTGCCTGATCAGGCTCTCGCCGCCGGGGATGTTGCAGTCCGGCTCCACCCACCAGCCGCCCGCCAGATGCCAGCGGCCCTCCTCCACGCGCTGCCGGATCTCCTCCAGCATGTCGGGGCAGTACCGCTCCAGCCAGACGTAGAAGGCCGAGGAGCTGGCGGTGTAGCAGAATTCGGGGAACTCCTTCATGCGCTCCAGCGCGGAGGCGAAGGTGGAGCGAACCGCCTGATAGCCCTCCCGGTCCCGCCACAGCCAGACCGGGTCAATGTGGGAATTACCAACCATGGTCACTTTCTTTCGTTCCATCTGCTCGTCCTCATGGCTGCGTCAGCCCTTGATGCCGCCGCTGGCCATGCCCTCCAGAATATACTTCTGCATGAAGATGTACATGATGATGGTCGGCGCCATCACGATCAGGGAGGCCGCCATGAACTTCTGCCACTCCACGCCCGCCGTGCCGCGGAAGGTGCGCAGACCGAGCTGCAGGGTGTACTGCTTCTCGCTGGTCAGGTACAGCATGGGGCCAAAGTAGTCGTTCCACTTCGCCTTGAACTCAAAGACGATGATGGTGGTCAGAATCGGCTTGGACAGGGGCAGGATGATGCGGGTGAAAATCTGCATCTCGTTGGCACCCTCCAGCTTGGCAGCCTCGTTGTAGCTCATGGGAATGCTCATGAAGCTCTGCCGCAGCAGGAAGGTATAGTAGGCGCCCGCCGTGAAGCTGGGGACGATCAGCGGCAGGAACGTGCCCACCCAGCCCAGCCGGGAGAATAGCACATAGGTGGGAACCAGGGTGACCATGCCGGGGATCATCATGGTGCCCAGCGCGCACATGAACACCAGCTCACGTCCGCGGAACTTGATCTTGGCAAAGCCGTAGCCCGCCAGGGAGTTGCCCACCAGCGCGCCGAAGGTGCCCACCACCGTGATGAACACGGTGTTCTTCAGGTAGGTGCCGAAGGGCGCGGAGTTCCAGGCCTTGATGAAGTTGTCCCAGGCCCAGGCCTGCGGAATCAGGGACGGGTTCACCATGACCTCAGCGTCGGACTTGAGGGCCGTGGACAGCATCCAGAACAGCGGATAGAGCACCGCCACGCTGCCCACGAGCAGAATGAGGAACGCCACCGTTTTGACCAGTCCCAGCTTGCGGAAGTGGGACACGACGCGGTTGCTCTTTCGCGCACCGCCCTGATGGATGGATGGATGGATCGTCGTCATGGCTCAGTTCCCTCCCTCGTAGTAAACCCACTTCTTGCTGGCTGTCTGCTGGATGACCGTGAACACCATGATTACCGCGAACAGCACCCAGGCCATGGCGCTGGCCTTGCCCATCATCTGGCTGCTGAAGGCCGTGTTGAACAGGTACAGGTTATAGAACATCAGCGACTTGCCGGGGCCGCCATCGGGGGCCAGAATGTAGGCGGAGTCGTAGATCTGGAAGGCGCTGGAGAAGCCGGTGATCATCACGAAGAACAGCGTGGGGGAAATCATGGGCAGCGTGATGTGCCAGAAGCGACGGAAGCCCACGGCACCGTCCAGCTCGCCCGCCTCGTAGAGCTCCTGGGGCACGTTCTGCAGCGCCGCCAGCAGCAGGATCATGGTGCCGCCCACCGACCAGCATCGCATGATGATCAGCGCGGGCTTTGTCCACTTCGGATCCAGCAGCCAGGCCGGGCCCTTGATGCCGAACAGCGCCAGGAAGTTGTTGAGCAGGCCGTTGGTCGGGGACAGAATCCACTGCCACAGCAGGAACACCGCCACGCCCGAGAGCACGTTGGGCAGGTAGTAGATGGTGCGGAAGAAGCCCATCATCGGCCCGCGCGTGTTCATCAGCAGCGACAGCAGCAGCGCGAGGATGATGACCAGCGGCACGGAGATGAACACGTAGTAGAACGTGTTGCCCATGGACAGCCACATCACCTCATCGTTGAAGAACAGGTTGGTGAAGTTCCGCACGCCGTACCACTTCTGCACGGCGGTGATGTTATAGTAGGTGAAGGACGCAAAGGCCGAGGATAGGAGCGGATAGGCCGTAAAGACCACAAAGCCGATCACGAAGGGCGAGATGAACAGCCAGCCCTTGATGTTCTCCCGGCGCTCGGTGCGGGTCATGGGCATGTAGGTCTGATCCGCCTTCATCCGCGCCCGGTTGTTGACAAAGAACAGCACCGCCTGCGCGAGGCCCAGGATGCCCACAAACACCGAGCCCAGGGGCACGTTGTAGGTGACCTGCGGCGCGAGCTCCGCCGCCTTGCCCGCCGCGCCAACCGCCGAGTAGATGGAGCCGTAGGCGGCGAGCACCAGCGTCAGCGCACCCACCAGCAGCGTGATGTCGCCGATCTTCAGCTGACGGAAGCTGCGGGCCGTGGCGCTGATGGCCGCGCCGATCAGCTGAACAGCCAGGCCGAACAGCGGCACGAAGCAGCAGAAGATCATCATCGCGTGATACGCGAACAGCGGACGCACGCCCGGCGCCGCCTTGGCAAACATCTGGTCATACTCCATGGAGCGCGTCAGCGTATCCACATACGTCCAGTCAGCTGAAAGGTCGAAGAACCTTCCGGGATTCAGCGCCGGCACCAGAAACAGCCCTGCGAGTCCCACGACCGGCAGCAGCCACATCAGGATGCGAAGCGCTCGTCTCTTCTGTTGCTTCATTGCACGTTCATTCCTTTCCACGTTGGGGGTACGTTGTTGAGGTACGTTCTGGACAACTTTGTCCCATGGCTATATTAAAGCAGATGTTCCCTCATTTGTCAATGGTAAATTTCATTTTCTTTCACTTTTTTTCATATTTTTCTTTTTCTTTTCGCCCTATCAAGCCTTCATCGTCGATACAGGCGGTTTTTCCCCCAGCTTCAGCCATTTCCTTTCATTTCTGGAAGCATCCGGTGCAGGGAGGCGGTCACTCCGCTTCCCCGCGACGCTTCCTCTCCCAGCGCGCCCAGCTCTCACGAACCGTGTCCAGATCCTCGTCCGTGATGTCCTCGGGACTGTTGTCCATGTTCCAGAGATAGTACAGGCTCGGCACGCCGAGCTCCGGCTGCAGGGCCACATAGTCCAGCCACGCCTGCTTCGTGGGCATGGGCCAGTTGTCCGTGTCGATCAGGCGGTCGGGCAGCACGGCCTTCACCAGACGGGCGCGGTGCTCCATCTGCGGGTTCACGGGCCGGGCGGTGTTCACGTCGTTCAGACGGATCATGTCCAGCTTGTCCGCCAGGTAGGGATGCGGGCAGTGGCACATGACCAGCGCGTCCGACTTGCAGACCTTCGCGCTGTCGTAGACCATGGACAGGTACTCGCGCATCAGCTCCAGCCCCCAGGCCGTGCCATGGCGCTGACAGCCGGCACAGGAGGGAATGCGGGCCGTGAAGTCGATCTTGAAGCCGTCCGCGCCCAACCCCTCCTCCGACAGCAGGTGGCGGCAGGTTTCCGCGAACAGCGCCCGGTAGGCGGGATTGCCGGGATCAATGGCGACCGGCGTGCCCCGCCAGTCCCGGATGCAGAGTTCCGGGTCAACGCCCTCGGGATCCCACGCCTTCAGCCACAGCAGCACCCGGCGTCCCCTGCGGTGCATCCGGTCGATAAAGCTGCGCATGTCGGGCCACTTCTCCGTGTCCACGGTGTTCAGGCCATAGGCCGCCTGCCACTTGTCGTCAATGACGATGGTGCCCGGGTCGATGCCCTTCTCGTCCAGGGAGTCAGTGAAGTCCTCATAGAACCGCTGGTAGGCCAGCGCCGGGGCGGGCTTGCCATACCTGCCGCACAGGGCGCTCTGCGCGCCCCAGCCGCAGAAGATCGGGCGCGTCCACCAGTCGGCAGGCGCGGGACGGTCATCGTCCGGCAGGCGCTCCAGACGGGAGAAGGCACCCAGCAGGTCGTACTCGTCCCTGCCGAAGATCATCTGCACCTCCGGCAGAGCATAGCTGCCGTGTACCTGCGTCTCCCCCTCGTAGCGCAGCAGCAGCCCCTGCCCGGTGCTTCCGCCGGTGTACTCCAGCTCCGTGAAGGTGTGGGCACCGGGCTTCGCCGTGACGCCCAGGGTCACGCAGGTCTCCCCCTTCCGCAGCACGAAGCAGAAGGGCGGCGGCGTAAAGAACCAGTGGTCACGCCCGGGCAGCGGACCGCCCGCCATGTCGATCATCGCCCGCTCCCGGGGCGAGTTCCGGTAGCACTCCCGTCCGTCCGGCTCGGGGTTGAACAGCGTGTCCCCGGTGAAGGCCGAATAGAAGCGGCTGGTGCCAAAGCGCAGGTTCACGCCGGTGTAGTAGCCGCTGAGCAGCTCCACATCCCCCAGCGCGCCGTCGCCCTCCACCGTCATGCCATACACGAGGCGATCCTCCAGACAGGTCAGGCGCACGCATTTGCGTTTCCAGATCATGGAATCGCACTCCGCCGACAGCACCACGCCGCCATTACATGCCGTCACGCGCCACGGGCTGCACTCCGCGCTCACGTCCCGTCCGCCGACGGTGTGCGCCGAGGACAGCAGGAACAGCTCCATCAGCTTGCCCTCGCCTGCTGCCGTCACATGAGCCACCGGGCGGCGATCATCCATCTCCAGGGTATAGATCGGGGTTTCAATCCGGATTTTGGGCTCCGTTGTCCACTGCATCACGGTTTCCTCCCTTGTTTCATCATTAGATAGATAGCGCTGCATCGTCCCTTCATGCCCGCCCGCGCAGCGCGTCCGCCGAGCGGCGCAGGAACGCCGGCGAGCCAAAGCTGCCGGACTTCAGCACCAGCAGCAGCTGATGCCCGTCATGGGTGACCGCCGTCATCAGCGGCACCCCCGCCTCGATCTCCTGCCAGATGCGCATGGTGCGCACCCCCAGGCCACGGCTGGCCGCGTCCGAGGTCTCGCCGCCCGCCACCACATATTTCCGCAGCCCCGTCCGCTCCAGCACCCTCCGGGCCAGCGCCTCGAAGGCCAGGGAGATGCGGCGGCCCGCCTCAATCTCCGTGATGCCGAGCGCCGATGAGCGCGCACGGACGCCGGCGGTGTCCCGGGAAACGTACACCAGCACGTCCTCCCCCCGCTTCAGCCGCGCCGATGCAAAGGCCACCGCCGCCTCCACCTCGCTTTCCCGCTCATCCTCCACCAAGAGCCGCACCGGGGCCATCACCTGCCGGGCGATGCCCTGCTGCTCCAGGAAGGCAACCTGCGCGGCGGTCTGCGGCGTCAGGCTTCCCGCCAGAATCAGCGTGCCGCTGCCGTCCTCGGCGGCATCGGGACAGGGCTGCACTTGGCGGCACATGCCCCAGTACACCGGCAGCTCCTCGCAGATGGCGCTGCTGCCGCAGATGTTGCGCTCCTCCGAGATCAGCGACGCAATCCGCTTCAGATCCTCCTGATCGCGCACGTCGAAGATCACATAGGCCGCCTCCCGCTTCAGCTCCTCCAGATGCGCCCGCTGCTCCCCGGCGGGACGATCCAGCCACGCGGCGGTGAAGCTGCGGCAGGGGCGCTCCGACTGCTGCCCGATCAGCTCATCCAGCCGGGAAAAGCGCAGGGGCGTCACGGGGTCATGGGCGAAGTTCGTCTCCGCCACGGGTACGCCGTTCAGATAATGCACGCCCTCCACCGTGGTGCGCCCGTTGCGCGGGAAGCCCGCCACCACCATGGAGCAGGTCACGCCCAGCACATTCTGCACCGCGTCAAAGCTGGCGCCCACGTTGCCCCGGAACACGCTGCAGGTCTTGGTGTGAATCATGTCACAGCCGCATTCTCGCAGAAAGACCGCCGCCTCCCGGGTGCGCTCTGCCGCACGCTCCGCGCTGTCCAGCCGGCTGCCCGTGTTGATGACCAGCGCGTCGCACCCCTGGAAATCCTCCGGCACCGGATGATCCTGCAGGGAGATGACGGAAACGGACAGGCCGTTTTTCGCCAGCATGACGCCGATGTCATTGGCGCCGGTGATGTCGTCGGCGACCACGCCGATTCGCTTGCTCATGTCCTCGCCTCCCCCGCTCACAGGCCGAACCGCTCGCGTAGGGCGCCGATGCCGCTCTCCGGGCTGGTCAGGAACCGGTCATGGAGCGCCTCGGGAATCCGCTGCACCGCCTCCGCCATGGAAGCCTGCGCCAGCACCACGGTGTCGTATTTCGCCGCCTCGCCCAGCCGGGAGGCGATCAGCTGCAGATAGCCCTCCCGGTCGCCGCTGCTCAGCAGCTGGCCCGCGCCCTCAATCAGCATGGCCTCCACCGGGCGGCTCCCGTCCAGGCTGCGGTGGATCAGATCCAGCGTCGGGCCCAGGGTGGACTGCACCGTAGCGCAGACGATCAGGCTGCCGGAGCGCTTCGCCGCTTCCCGGGCCATGGGCTCGTCGATGCGCACCAGCGGCACGCTGAACAGCGCCCGGGCCTCCTCCAGCATCCCGCCCACGGAGGAGCAGGCGGAGAGAATCACATCCGGCTTCGAGGCCGCCGCCACGCCGATGAGGGATTGGAAGCGGTAGCGCACCGAGGGCGAAATGCCGCCCTCCGCGTTGATCTGCGGCAGAATGCTGTCATCAAGGTAGTTGCTGACCCGCACACCGGGCAGCAGCCGGGCGCAGATGGACGCCATGCTCTGAATGGTGACGGGGGTCGTGTGGAGAATCGCCAGGCGCTTTGCAGGGTTCATATGGTTCTTGCCATCCTTTCGTCATTCGGTGATGTTACTGCTATTCGCCCTCCGCCCTCCTGAATCCTTCATGATTTTTCACTTTATTTCACATTCTTCGCGCCTTTTTTCCTTCTGTCTGACATATCCCTGACGATTTCCCCTGGGTGACCTGCGGTTTTCGTGAGGTTCCTGCAAATTCCTTTCGGAAAAAGTGAAAATATTTAATTGTTTTTGAAATTTTTTGCCCAAACCAGTTGACAAACTGCATTCCATCTGCTTTAATATTACCATGAGACGACCTCTTCACAGATTGTGAAGCCCGTCCTGCTCACGATTGATCTTGAAGATTGTTCTTACGAGAGGAATGGATGCCATATGAAACGAAATGACGTTCTCGCGCAGCTTGCTCTTGCCCGCCGCAGAGGGTACGCGCTCGGCAGCTTTTCGCCCCGGAATACCGTGCTGATCAGCGCCATCGTCCGTGCCGCTGAGAAGATGAGCAGTCCCGTGATGGTGCAGATGTCCTCCAACGAGATGCTCTGGTTCACCGTCAAGCCCGGGGATTTTGCCGAGGCCTTCCGCCGGAGCACCGAGGGCGTGCAGGTGCCCGTCATCCTGCACCTGGATCATACCTATGATTTTGAGGTGATCCGGCAGGCGGTGGACGCGGGCTTTGATTCCGTGATGATCGACGGCAGCAAGCTCCCCTTCGAGGAGAATGTGGCGCTGACCCGGAAGGTCGTCGCCTATGCGCACGACCACGACGTCGCCGTGGAGGGCGAATTGGGCAACATCGGCGGCACCGACAAGCTGGAGACCGGCGGCGACAGCGCCCTGTTCACGGTGCCGGAGCAGGCGCAGGAGTTCGTGGAGCGCACCGGCGTGGATACCCTGGCGGTCAGCGTCGGCACCGCCCACGGCATCTACCACACCGACAACCCCAAGATTGACTTCGAGCGTCTGGAGTCCATCCGCGACCTGATTCCCGAGACGCCCCTGGTGCTCCACGGCGGTTCCGGCCTGCCCATGGAGACGGTGCGGCGCGCCATTCAGCTGGATGGTCGCGGCGGCATCGCCAAGCTGAACATCGCCACCGACCTGGAGCTGATCTTCCAGCGCATCCTGGGCATCTCGCGCATCCCCAACGCGCAGGTCGTTCAGCTCGATCCCGACAGGCTGCAGCGCGCCTCCGATGAGGTGCAGGCCTTCGTGGAGAACCGCATGGAGACCTTCCTTTTCTCCGCCGGCAAGGCTTCCAGAAACTGATTTCCCCCTCCGCCGGAGGCTGCCCGGTTTTGCGCCGGACACGCCTCCGGCTTTTTTGCCGGGAGATGCCGCTTTCCGCCGGATTCGCACTTGACGCTGGGAATCTGAGCCTTTATAATGGTTTCATCCGCCTGAACGGGAAGAAAAACGAAACAGGAGA
>JAEDKS010000242.1 GCA_016295665.1 Clostridia bacterium | reverse complement strand
CCAGCTACATTGACGAGAAGGCCAAGATCGTCAATGCCTTCGTGGCCGAGGGCTGCGAGATTTACGGCGACATCCGCCACAGCGTCATCTCCGTCGGCTGCACCATCGGCGAGGGCGCTCAGGTGGAGGACAGCGTGGTGATGCCCGGCGTGGTCATCGAGCCCGGCGCCATCGTCCGCCATGCCATCCTGGGCGAGAACAGCAAGGTAGAGCGCAACGCCGTGGTGGGCGGCGCCTACGGCCCGGGAGAGAAGAAGGCCATCAGCGTCACCTCCAAGGGTGCCGTGGTGGCGGCCAACACCGTGCTGCTGCCCGGTGAAATGCTGTAAGGAGGTATACGCCATGCACGTAATGGGTATTATTTTTGCCAATGACGCTTCCCTTGGGGAGCTGACCACCAAGCGCACCAGCGCCAGTATGCCCTTCGGCGGCCGCTACCGCCAGGTGGACTTCGCGCTGAGCAACCTTTCCGCCGCCGGTGTCCGCCATGTGGGCATTATCTCCCAGCACAACTACCAGTCCCTCATGAACCACATCGGCGACGGTGAGGAGTGGGGCCTGGAGCTGGAGGAGGGCGGCCTGGAATTCCTGACCCCCTATTCCATGTCCACCAGCCACACCTACCGGGGCAAGCTGGAATCCCTGTACTCCGCCATGGACTTCCTGGAGTTCGGCAGCGATGACGAGTATGTGGTAATGATCGACTCCGCGGTGCTTTCGAACATCGACCTGATCAACGTGCTGAACGCCCACGTGAAGTCCGGCAAGGATGTGACCGTGGTCACCAAGGCCGGCGTGGCCGACGGCAAGCGGGTGCTGGATCTGGCCGTGAAGCTGGACGAGAAGGGCAAAGTCTGCGACATGCTGGTGGACTACGCCGCCCCCGAGGGGTATCTGGCCTCCGCGGACATCTTCGTAGTGAGCAAGAAGTGGCTCATCGGCAAGGTGCTGGAGCACATGGCCCGCAACCAGTTCCACATGGACCGGGATCTGGTGCTGGGCGGCTGGCAGAAGGGCGAGGTCAGCGTGAATGTGTATGAATTCCCCGGTGTGGTCATGTACAACGACACCGTGGAGGAATACTTCACCAACAACCTGGCCCTCACCGACGCCAAGGTTCGGGCGGATCTGTTCGGCTACAACCACCCGGTGTACACCAAGGTGCGTTTCCGCGTGCCCACCTACTACGGCGAGGGCTGCGACATTGAGAACAGCCTCATCGCCGACGGCTGTATGCTGGAGGGCGAGGTGGAAGATAGCGTTCTGTTCCGGGATGTGACCATCGCCCCCGGCGCCGAGGTAGAAGGCTGCGTCATCATGAACGACGCGGTCATCGGCGAGGGCAGTGAGCTGAAATATGTGATTCTGGACAAGAACGTCACCATCCGTCCCGGCTCCAAGCTCATCGGCACCAAGCGCAATCCCATCATCATCAAGCGGGGGGAAATTGTATGAGAATTGCGGTCTGCGCCTCCGAGGGCGCACCCTATTGCAAGTCCGGCGGCCTGGGCGACGTGATGGAAGCTCTGCCCGCCGCCCTGGCCCGGATCGAGGGCAACGAGGTGGTGCTGTTCCTGCCCTACTACAGTAAGGTCAAGCGGAACGCCGCCTATCCCACCGAGAAGGTGGCGGAGCTCCGGGTGCGGCTGGGCTGGCGGCAGCAGTACGCGGGCATCATGCGTCTGACGAACCGCTCCGACGGGGTTTCCGTCTACTTCATCGACAACGAGTATTACTTCGGCGGCCGGGGCGCTTCCCTCTACGGCGACCTGGACGACGGCGAGCGGTATGCCTTCTTCTCCCGGGCCTGCCTGGATGCCATGATCGCCCTGAACTTCATTCCCAACGTGATCCAGTGCAACGACTGGCAGACCGCCCTGATCCCCACGTACCTCAAGGCCATGTACCGGGGTGCCTTCCCCCAGACCCGGTGTATGTACACCATCCACAACATCGAGTACCAGGGCTGGGCCCACGCGGACTTCTTTGACGAGGTTCTGGGGCTTCCCTGGGAGTACCGGGGCACCCTGGACATGGGCGGCGCAGTGAACATGATGAAGGGCGCCATCGAGACGGCGGATCTCGTGACCACCGTGTCCGAGACCTACGCCCGGGAACTGATGTATCCCTACTACGCCCACGGTCTGGACGGCATCCTGGCGGGCTACTCCTGGAAGCTGACGGGCATCACCAACGGCATCGATACAAACACCTTTAACCCGGAGACCGACCCGGCTCTCCCTGCCCACTTTAACGCGGACTCCTTCGTGGAGGGCAAGGCCGCCTGTAAGGCCGCGCTGCAGGAAGAGGTGGGCCTGCCGGTGAAGCCCGATGTACCTCTCATGGTCATGGTCACCCGGCTGGCGGGCCACAAGGGTCTTGATCTGCTGTGCTACATCGCCCGCAGGCTCCTGTGGGAGGAAGATTGCCAGCTGCTGATCCTGGGCACCGGCGAGGCTCAGTACGAGCATTTCTTCCGGGATCTTGAGAACCAGTTCCCCGAGAAGTGCGCCGCCAAGATCACCTTCAACCTTGGCCTGGCCGCCCGGATCTACGCCGGCGGCGACATCTACCTGATGCCCTCCAAGTCCGAGCCCTGCGGCCTGAGCCAGATGAACGCCATGCGCTACGGCACCGTGCCCGTGGTCCACGCCACTGGCGGTCTGAAGGACACCGTGCCCCCCGCCGACGAGAACGGCGAGGGCGGCCTGGGCTTCA
>JAEDKS010000241.1 GCA_016295665.1 Clostridia bacterium | reverse complement strand
CGGTCGGCTTTTGGTACTTTTCGCCGAGACGAAAAGTACAACCTATGCAACCAACAAAGAAAGAGAAAACAAAATCAGAAGCATAACGAAATGGAGCAAGCTACGAGTAACTCCCCGTAGCCTGCCCCAGAAAGACAATTCATGCAACCACAACCCCGAGTCCCTCACCGCTGGAGCAGCTCCTGCTCCAAAACCCCGCAGGCCGCGAGCACAACCCGCGCGCAGGGCCGGTTCCTGTAGTACTCGGGCGTGCGCTTCTCCGGCACGGGCACCTCCCGGGTGCGCCCGAGGAGCTCTCCGCAGCTGACGGTGCCCACCCGGGCCACCATGTCATCGTGCATGGCCTGCACCCGGGTGTAGACCTCGACCCGGCGATCCTCATCGCCGCCGTGCTCCGGGTCGGTGATGGCCCCGGCGAGCAGCGCCGCGGCGGTGAAGGCGCCGCAGGTGAGCCGCAGCCGGCCCATGCCGCCGCCGAGCCCGACCGCCAGCAGCGCGGCCTGCTCCGGGGTCAGGCCCGCCAGGTCACCGTAGGCCATGAGCACCGCCTGCGCACAGCTTCTCCCCTCGCCGAACAGCCGGAGCGCCTGCCGGGCGCGGGGGGTGAGCAGTACCTTCTCGTCCATCATTGGGTCACCTGCAGGGTCTTGCGGAACTGGGCGTAGACCGTGTCCTTGTAGGTCTCGTTGTAGTCGCGGGGCCAGGAGAAGTGCACCACGTACAGGCTCTTACCGATGGCGACGGCCTGCACGCGGCCCGCGACCCGGGTACCGTCGTCCATGGTGGCGGTGTAGTCGGCGTAGATGCCGTCGGTGCCCAGCAGGGAGCGGCTGGCGGTATTGGAGCCGCTGAAGGAGGCGAACACGGACTGCAGGGTGCTGAGCATGGCCTTGACCTCGGTCTTGAGGTCATCGGTGCCATAGGTGGTGGCAGTGGTGCGCACCTGAACGGTGATGCTGGCGGCGTAATCGACGCTGGTATCGGGGTTGGTCACCACGAAGATGCCGTCCTGCTCGTCGTTGATGAGCCACCCGGCAGGCGCTTCAAAGGAGAGATGCAGCTTGGTGGCATCGTAGACCTGATACGCCGCGAAGGAGAGCGCGGGCAGGGGGGTGGGGGTAGGCTTGTCGATGGGGTCAATGACCACGGGCGTAGCCCCGGCGTACTCGCTGTCCATGCGGGGCACGTCGGTGAACACCACGGGGTCGGGGATGGACGTAACCAGATCGGGCACGTTCTCCTCCGCGATGGGATCGGGCACGGATGTGGGCGCCTGAGTGGGCGTGTCGGTGGCGTTGAGGGAGCCGAGGGTGTTCTGGGTGGGCTCGGTCACGACCTCGAAGGTCTTGCCGGTGCCGTCCCCGCCGGAGCAGCCCGCCAGCAGGCACAGGCAGAGCAGCAGCCCCAGCGCGCAGGTGAGCTTCTTTCCAAAGTGCTTCGTGTTCATGGATGATACCTCCTGTCGATGGATGGCGCGGGGGGATGCACCCCCTGCCGGGAAAACGAATGACGATGCCAAAACCCTGCCTGACGGCGGCATTACCGGGCGTTCTCGTCGTAGAAGGGGTGGTAGATGCGCCGCCCGTCGAGGCTGCGGATGGCCTCGGAGAAGGCGCCCTGGGGGGTGCGCTGCTGGATGCGCTCCATCTCGTTCATGCGGGCGTCGAGCAGGTCAATCCAGTGCAGGGCCTCGGCCTCGGGGAACATGGGGCCCTTGGGGCTGCCGTACTCCGCCTCGCCGTGGTGGCTGATAATCATGTGCTCCAGCAGCGTGACGATCTCCCCGTCCACGCCCACGTTCTTCGCGGCCTCCTCGAGCGTCGCAACGCCGCGCACCAGATGCCCCAGCAGGATGCCGTCCCTTGTGTAGTCCTGCACGTTGCCGAGCCGGTCGCTCTTCATCTCGCGAATCTTCCCCAGGTCGTGGAGAATGACGCCGGCCCGGAGCAGGTCGCCGTTCAGGAACGGATAGCACGCCAGCAGCTGCTCCGCGACGCAGAGCATGCTGGTGGTATGGTGGAGCAGGCCGCTGCGCTCCGCGTGGTGCATGCGCTGGGCGGCGGGGAACCAGGCCAGCTCATCCCCCGCCAGCCGGAGCATCTCCTGCACAAGCCGGCGGAGCTTCTCGCTCTCGAACCGCGCCACGGTCTCATCAATGCGGCGGCGCATGTCCTCGGCGCTCTCAGGCGCGCACGGCACCAGCCGGGACAGATCCACCCCGTCCGCCTCGACCGCCTCCCGCAGGCGCTCAATGCGCAGCTGTTTGCGTCCATTGTACTCCTGCACGAGGCCCCGCACCTTCACCACGCTGCCCGGCGCAGGCGGCGCCACGGTGCCGTCCCACAGCTTGCAGTTGATTTCGCCGGTGCGGTCGGTCAGGTTCATGTCCAGGTATTTGCTGCCATTACTTCCCACCCGCTGGTCGCTGGACCGCACCAGCAGAAAGCCCTCGAACCGGGCCCCGGTCACGAGCTGGGAAATGGTCACATTCACATCCATGGTAACTCCTCCGTTGTTCCTCCGAATCCTCCGCCAGGGCGCCAGCCCCGCCGGGGCATAGGCCGGGGCGCCAGCCCCGCCGCGCCCACCGGGCCATCGCGCCACCGCGCCGCGCCACCGCGCCGGGCCATCGGGCCGCGCCATCGCGCCGCGCCACCGCGCCGGGCCACCGGGCCATCGTGCCGGGCCACCGCGCCACGCCACCGGGCCGGGCCACCAG
>JAEDKS010000240.1 GCA_016295665.1 Clostridia bacterium | reverse complement strand
TCCAGGGACGCGGCATAGTCATCAATTTCCCGCAGCTCCTCGGGCGAATAGCGTCCCCGCAGGTAGCCGAAGTAGGGGTAGCCGGGCACGGTGTAGGTGTCCTCGGTGTAGAGCAAGAGCAGGTTCATGCCCAGCATCGCCAGCCGATCCAGCAGCCGCTTCGCCGCGGGCACGGTCAGCACCGCGTTCCGGGACACATCCGCCATCACGCCGCAGGAGGCAAAGTGGCGCTGCTGATGAAGCGTCAGCGCCCCGCGCCCCTCCTTCACGGCGCGGCCCAGCAGAAACAGGCCCCGGGTCAGGGCACAGCGATCCTCCGCCGCCACCTCGGCACGCCCGCCATCCCAGCGGATGCGCAGGCCCTCTGCCCGGGTGGCGCTCACCTCCGGCAGGCGGACGGCGAGATGGTTCTCTACAAGCTGCCGGATGCGCAGGATATCCTCGTTTGCAAACATCGCTTCATAACTCCTGTCATTCTGTGATGATGGGGCGGTCAGTGGCTTCCGCCATAGCTGCCGGAGGTGTCGGCGTAGACCGCCTCGCGGCCCTCCTTGCGGCGGGAGGTCGCGACGCGCTTCATCAGCTCGTCATAGAACAGCTGCTCGTCCAGTGGCAGCTCCACGGGCCTGCCCAGGAAGGCGGACAGGTGCATGGCGTTGGACAGCGTGA
Source organism: Clostridia bacterium (assembly GCA_016295665.1). GTDB lineage: Bacteria > Bacillota > Clostridia > Christensenellales > Aristaeellaceae > HGM11604. Next base: position 2,074 of record JAEDKS010000240.1, on the reverse strand, counting down.
GCCCCTGCAGCCCCTCCTCGCCGCCGGCGATCAGGGGCGTACCGCGAAGGATGGCACCGGCCCAGGCGTTCAGCACGCCCGGATGCCCGGTGTACTCGCCCTCGGGCTGAATGTCCTCCTCGTGGGCGGAGACGGTGGCGAAGGCCTGCTTGTTCGTGGCGGAGAACTCCTGCTCGGTCATGTCGTAGGCGAGCACGGACAGCTTGCCGTTCTCCACCACCATCCGCGCCCGATCCAGCTGCAGCTCCAGCCGGTTGCTGCCGTGGGCGTCGCCGGTGGTGGTCACGAACACGCCGGTGGCGCCGTTTTCGTACTCCACGTAGGCGGTCACGTCGTCCTCCACCTCGATGTCATGCCACAGCCCGAAGTGCATGTGGGCCTCCACGCGCCGGGGCATGCCGCAGATCCACTGCCACAGATCCAGCTGATGAGGGCACTGGTTCAGCAGCACGCCGCCGCCCTCGCCCGACCAGGTGGCGCGCCAGGCGCCGGAGTCGTAGTAGCACTGGGGACGGTACCAGTCGGTGATGATCCAGTTGCTGCGGCGCAGCTGACCATACGCGCCGGACTGCACCAGCTCCCGCAGCTTGCGGTACACCGGGTTGGTGCGCTGGTTGAACATCATGCCGAACACCACCTCCGGGTGCCGGGAGGCCGTTTCATTCATGCGCCGCACCTGCGCGGTGTACACGCCGGCGGGCTTCTCCACCATGACGTGGATGCCCCGCTCCATGCAGGCGATGGCGAGGGTGGGATGGTCGTAGTGGGGCACGGAGATGATGCAGGACTCGACGAGTCCGCTGTCCAGCAGGCTCAGGGCATCCGGAAAGCAGGCGATGTCCGGGGAGAGCTCTGTCCGGGCCCATTCGAGCCGGGCGGGATTCAGATCCGCCACGGCGGTGAGCTCCAGCTCCGGGCATTTCCCCTCCATGATGCTCCGGGCATGTCCGCTGCCCATGTTGCCGATGCCGATGATACCGGTTCTGATTTTCCTGTCCATGGGAACGCTCCTTTCAGGGATGGTGCCGAAAGCGCGGTCAGGCCTGCGCCAGCAGGCCGCGCAGCGCCTCGCAGGCTGCGTCAAAGGCCTTGTCGCTGCTGTCGTAGGCGTAGCGCCCGATGATGCTCTCCTCCCCGGCGCGCTCCAGCGCGGAGAGGCCGCTGAACACGGTCAGGTGCGGCTCGATGGTCAGCGGGCTTCTGCCCAGCGCCCGGAAGGCTGCGACAATCCGCGCCACGTTGCCGATGCCCTTGCCTGCGGGCACCACGCTGCCGTCCGCCAGGGCGTCCTTGACATGCAGGTACTTGATAAACGGGAAAAGCAGCGCCCAGGCCTCCCAGGTGTCCTGCCCGCACTGAATGAAGTTTGCCGGGTCAAACACGCCCCGGATGGCGGGAACCGCGTGATGAATCTCCAGGCAGCGGAACGCTATGTCGCCGTAGATGCCCTTCTCGTTCTCGTGGCAAAGGGTGACGCCGGTGCCCTCCGCGATGTCCGCCATCTGGCCCAGCCGGTCCAGCACCTCCTGACGGAACTGCTTCGGCGACTCGCCGGCGGGGAGATAGAAGGAGAACATGCGCAGGTTTTCGGCGCCCAGAATGGCGGCGAGCTCCAGGGTGTGGCGCAGCTTCTCCAGCTCGGCGGGGTAGTCGCCGGTGCGGATGTCAATCTTGCCGATGGGGGAGCCGATGGACCAGACGGTCAGTCCCTCATCGTCCAGCCGGGCGCGAACCTCCCGGGCCTTGGCGGCGGTGATGGCGGAGATGTTCTCCCCGTCCACGGTGCGTATCTCCAGGCCCTGCAGACCGTTGCGCTTCAGGGCGGCGATCTGTCCGGACAGCTCGGGGCTGGCCTCGTCGGCGAAGGCGTATAGCTTCATGGTGGTCATATGCTTCTTCTCTCCTGTTTCGTTTTTCTTCCCGTTCAGGCGGATGAAACCATTATAAAGGCTCGGAATCCCAGCGTCAAGTGCGAATCCGGTGGAAAGCGGCATCTCCCGGCAAAAAAGCCGGAGGCGTGTCCGGCGTGAAACCGGGCAGCCTCCGGCGGAGGGGGGAATCAGTTTCTGGAAGC
>JAEDKS010000239.1 GCA_016295665.1 Clostridia bacterium | reverse complement strand
GCTCCATGATGACCAGATTCATCTGCTGCTGCTTTTCACGCTGACGCTTCAACATACTTCTTTCTCCTTTGCTGCTTCTACTCTCTTTATTTCGACACTCCCTCCCTCTTTTCCTTTTGGTTTTTCTCCTTTTTGCAAAAAAACGACCGCTGACATTACTTTGTCAACGGTCTGAATCCCTGCCCCTCTGCTCTATGGGGGCAGGGATTCGTTCATTCAAACACGGCAGTATGTGGCTGCAGGCCCAGCCTGCCGGCAGTATGCGGCTGTCGTGCCACACGACTAGAAGCCGAGGGATGCGCCGAAATCGTAGACCGGCTTCAGCGCGGGATAGATCCTCTTGTAGATCTCGTAGCTCTTCTTGTAGCCCTCCTGATTCTCCGCGATGGGCGTGCACTCGGTCTCGGGCCTGATGACCTGCACGGCCTCGGTTAGGTTCTTCCACAGGCCTGCGCCCACACCGGCCACCAGCACCGCGCCGTATGCGCCGCCCTCGCTGGCAGCGGACATGGTGTAGACGGGCAGGTTGAAGATGTCGGCCTGCATCTGCCGCCACAGCGGACTGAACGCGCCGCCGCCGGAGGTGTAGACCTTTTCATTCTTCGTCATGGAGCCGAAGATGTCCACCAGCTGGCAGAGGGAGTAGGTCACGCCCTCCATCACCGCGCGGGTCACGTCGCCGCGGGTGGTGGTCAGGCTCATGCCGTAGAAGCTGCCGCGGCAGTTCGGGTCCGGATAGGGACAGCGCTCACCGGACAGGTAGGGGGTGAACACCACGCCGTTGGCTCCGGGCACGGAGGATTCTGCATCCCTGCCCATGATGTCGTACACATTCACGCCAGTCGCTTCGGATTCCTGCTTCGCACCCTCGCAGAGGGTATCGCGATACCAGCGGTGGCTGCCGCCGGCGGACAGGGTGCAGCCGAAGTCCGTCCACAGATCGGGCTCGTTGCCGCAGAACATCTGCAGATCGCCGTTGGGGTTGTCCTCGTAGTGGTCGAGGCCCATCGTCACGTTGCCGCTGGTGCCGATCACCACGCCCAGAATGCCCGGGCGCACCAGGCCGCTGCCAACCGCCTGAATGACCGCGTCGCCGCCGCCCGCGTAGCAGGGCAGACCCTCGGGAAGTCCGGTGAGCTGCGCCACATCGCAGGTGACGTGGCCCGCCAGCGTGGTGGACTCCACCGCCTTCGGGAAGATGGACTTGCTAAGGCCTGCGATCTCGATCAGCTCGTCGCTCCACACGCGGTTCTTCGTGTCAAAGAAGCCCGTGCCGGAGGCGTCGGACACGTCGATCATGATCTCGCCGGTCATGCGGTAGCGGATGTAATCCTTGGGGCAGGCGAACACCTTCATCTTCGCGAAGTTGTCCGGCTCCTCGTCGCGCAGCCAGAGGATCTTGCCGCCGGTGTAGCCGGTGAGCATGCGGTTGTTGGTGTAGGTGAGCAGCTTGTCCAGACCGCCGGCCTTCTCGGTGATCCAGTCGCACTGCTTCTGGGTGCGCTGGTCGCACCACAGGATGGCGGGACGGATGACCTGATTGTCCTCGTCCAGCGCCACCAGGCCGTGCATCTGGCCGGAGTAGCTCAGACCCAGGATGTCGGAGGGATCGACAGCGGCCTTCTTCAGGATCACCTGCAGGCCCTTGACCACGCCCTGCCACCAGTCCTCGGGGTTCTGCTCCGCCCAGCCCGGACGGGGCGTGGACAGCGGGTACTCCTGGGTGGAGGAGGCGATGACCTTGCCGGTTTCGTCGATCATGATGCATTTTGCGCCGGAGGTGCCGACGTCCAGACCGATCAGATACTTCATGGGATGACACTCCTTAAATCATTTTTTCTTTGAAAGCCTGGAAATCTTCTTGAAATCCAGCTTATTTTCCTCGTGATGGAGCAGCCGCTGGATGTTCTTGCGGTGGCAGAACAGCGACAAGAGCGCCTGCAGGACGGAGAAGATGATGTAAGCCGTGTAGTGGGCGTTGCCCCGCAGCAGCACGGCGATGCAGATGGGATAGAGGAAGGACACGGTGATGGAGCCGAGGGATACGTAGCCGGTGAGGGCCGCGATGAGCACCACCACGCCGGTGAGGCCGATGCCCAGCCAGGGATTGATGGTCAGGATCATGCCCAGGGAGGCCGCGATGCCCTTGCCGCCCTTGAACTTGAAGAACACCGGGAAATCGTGGCCCAGGATGGCCGCGGTGCCGCCGATCAGCAGGCCCACGTCCCCCGCCAGACAGCGTCCAAGCTGCGCCGCGATGAAGGACTTCAGGCAGTCGCCCACCAGCGTCAGCACGCTGGGCAGCCAGCCCAGGTTGCGCAGCACGTTGGTGGAGCCGGCGTTGCCGCTGCCCACCTTGCGGATGTCCTTGATGCCGTAGAGCTTCGCAACCAGAATGCCCACGGAGATGTTGCCCAGCAGATAGCCCACCACGGCGATGAGCACATATTTCAGCCAGAGAGCCATTTCTCTTCCTTCTTTCGGATGAAGTTATTTGGGAGAAGGCCGCGCTTACTGCTCGTCCTTCTTCTTTTCCCGCAGGATGAACCGGAGCGGCGTTCCGTCAAAGCCGAAGGACTTGCGGAACTGCTTCTCCAGATAGCGCTCGTAGGAGAAGTGCATCAGGGTCTGGTCGTTGACGAACATCACGAAGGTCGGCGGCTGCACGCCCTGCTGGGTGGCATAGTAGATCTTCAGCCTGCGGCCGGAGGTGGCCGGGGGCTGGAGCGCCGCCTGCGCGTCGGCCAGGATGTCGTTGAGCAGGCCGGTGGT
>JAEDKS010000238.1 GCA_016295665.1 Clostridia bacterium | reverse complement strand
GGACAGCGTCGAGGGCGAGGGAACCACGTTCTGGTTTGAGCTGGAGAGGGCGGAGGCAAAGCCGCAGAAAGAAACGGAAATCTGAAAAAGAAAACATGAGAAAAGCCTGCTGTTTCCCGGATTTGACAGAAGCAGCAGGCTTTCTGTTGCCTTGTTCCTGTGTAGATTGTAGTCTTTTTTACGACTATTGAAAAAGGCGCCGGTCGGGAGATCGGTGCCTTTTGGGTGCGGGGATGCCCGTCCTCCGCTCAGCCCAGCGCCACGTCCAGCGCCAGCATCAGCGTGAAGCCCAGCGCAAAGCACAGGGTGCCCACGTTGGAGTGGTGGCCCTGGGACATCTCCGGAATCAGCTCCTCCACCACCACGTAGATCATGGCGCCCGCCGCGAAGCTCAGCAGGTAGGGCAGCGCCGGTACCACCAGCCCCGAGACCAGCAGCGTCAGCACCGCCGCCACCGCCTCCGCCACGCCCGACAGGAGACCCATCAGGAACGCACGGCTCCGGCTCGCGCCCTCCGCCCGGAGGGGCATGGAGATGATCGCGCCCTCCGGGAAGTTCTGAATGGCGATGCCCACCGCCAGCGCCACCGCGCCCGCCATGGTCACCCCCGCCTGTCCCGACATCCAGCCGGCAAACACCACGCCCACCGCCATCCCCTCCGGGATGTTGTGCAGCGTCACCGCCAGCACCATCATCGTGGTGCGGGCCAGCGCCGTGTGCGGGCCCTCCGGCTCCGCGCTGCCCAGGTGCAGATGCGGTACCCCCCGGTCCAGCGCCAGCAGGAACAGGATGCCCAGCCAGAACCCCGCCACCGCCGGCACAAACGACCAGGCGCCCATGCCGGCGCTCTGCTCCATGGCGGGCACCAGCAGGCTCCAGATGGACGCCGCCACCATCACCCCCGCCGCAAAGCCGCTCAGTCCCCGCTGCACCTGCTCGTGCAGCCCGTCTTTCACAAACAGCACGCACGACGCGCCCAGCGCCGTGCCCAGAAAGGGGATCAGAATCCCCTGAATCACCTGCAGGTTCATGTCATTCCTCCGATGGGGTGCGCATTTTGCCGGGGCTTCCCCCGTCTGCGGCCCCCGCTACCGCTTCTCCCGCAGCAGCCTGTCCAGCACGCCGAAATGGCGGCACACGGCGCACACCGCCGCCAGAAGCAGCTGCAGCAGCTCCCAGGTCACGCCGCCGATCACCAGCGGGATGCCCAGCCAGCCGAACAGCGCCGCGCCCCGGCTCCGCACCGCCAGCGCCGCCCACACGCACACCGCCACGAGCGGCACCGTCACCACCAGATGCGTCAGCCACCTCTTGGGCACAAACCGCCCCTCGCACCGGGGGCAGGTGATGCGCAGGCCCGTGTTGAAGCCGACCTGAATCCGGTACGCGTGGGTGTGGGTCGTTGTCTGCATGGTCGTCCGCCTCCTGTGCGCGCCCTGGCGCCGCTTTCGCCGCTTCCGTACGGAAAGAGGCCCGGGCGACCCCGGGCCTCATGCCTGATTACTTCGCCAGAATCCGATCCGCGATCTGCCTGCCGGTCAGGCCGTACTCCACCAGCAGGTCGGCGGGCTTGCCGCTCTGTCCGAACACGTCGTTGATGCCGATCTTCTCAAAGCTGTCGAAGCCGCCCTTGCCGATGATGGCGGAGGCCACCGCGTCGCCCAGGCCGCCGATGATGGAGTGCTCCTCCACCGTGAACACCCGCTTGCACTTCTGTGCGTAGGTGATCGCCAGCTCGTCGTCGAAGGGCTTCAGGGTGTGGAAGGACACCAGCGCCGCATCGATGCCCTGCTCCTTCAGAATCTCCACGGCCTCCAGGGTGTGCTCCAGCATGATGCCGCAGGTGAAGATGACCACGTCCTTGCCGTCCTTGATGACCGTGCCCTTGCCCACCTCGAAGGGCCGGGGGTCATACACCGGGGAGGGCAGGCGCGCCGTGCGGATGTACACGGGGCCGTTGATCTTCGCCGCCGCCTCCACGCACTGGTAGCACTCGTTGGCATCCGAGGGCACGAACACCGTCATGTTGGGCAGCACCCGCATCAGCGCCAGATCCTCCACCGCCTGATGGGAGCCGCCGTCCTCGCCCAGGGTGATGCCCGCGTGGGAGAAGCCGAACTTCACGTTGAAGTTGGGATAGCACACGCCGTTGCGGATCTGGTCATAGCTGCGGCCCGCAAACACCGCGAAGGTGGAGCAGAACGGGATCAGACCCATGGTGCTCATGCCGGCTGCCATATCGACCATGTTGGCCTCGGCAATACCGCAGTCATAGAACCGGCCGGGGAATTCCTTCTTGAACGCGCCCGTCATGGTGGCGGCGGCCAGGTCGGCGTCCAGCACGACCACCTTGTCATTGGTCTGGCCCAGCTTGACCAGTGCCTCGCCGTAGGCAACACGAACTGCTTTCTTTTCCATCGCTTTAGTCCTCCAGTTCCTTCAGTGCCTGCGCGGCCTGTTCTGCGTTGGGTGCCTTGCCATGCCAGCCCACCTGGCCCTCCATGAAGGAGACGCCCTTGCCCTTCAGGGTGTGCATGATAATCATGCGGGGCTTGCCCGGGCAGGCCGGGGCGTGCAGCGCGTCCAGCACCTGCTGCAGGTCGTTGCCGTCCGCCACCTCGATCACGTCGTAGCCGAAGGCCACGAACTTCGCCTTGATGTCGCCCAGGCTCATGACCTGGTCGTTGGTGCCGTCGATCTGCATGCCGTTGTGATCCAGAATGACGGTCAGGTTATCCAGCTTGTAGTGTGCCTCCGCCATGGACGCCTACCA
>JAEDKS010000237.1 GCA_016295665.1 Clostridia bacterium | reverse complement strand
ACGCCCACGTTCTCGCTCACGGAGTTGCCGCCCCAGGAGCCGCAGCCCAGCGTCAGGGAGGGGGTCAGCTTGAAGTTGTACAGGTCGCCGATGCCGCCCTGGGAGGAGGGGGTGTTCACCAGAATGCGGCAGGTCTTCATCCGGGCCGCGAACTTGGAGACCAGGTCCTGCTTCGTGGTGGCGTTCAGATAGATGGAGGAGGTGTGACCATAGCCGCCGTCGGCGATGAGCTGCTCGGCCTTGGCGATGGCGTCGTCGATGTCCTTGGCGCGGTACATCGCCAGCACGGGGGACAGCTTCTCATGGGCGAACTCCTCGGAGATGTCCACGCTCTCCACCTCGCCGATGAGGATCTTGGTCTCCTCGGGCACGCTCACGCCCGCCAGCTCGGCGATGCGGTGCGCCTTCTGGCCCACGATCTTGGCGTTCAGGGCGCCGTTGATGATGATGGTCTTGCGAACCTTGTCCAGCTCCTCGCCCTGCAGGAAGTAGCAGCCGCGGGCGGCGAACTCGGCCTTCACCTGGTCATAGATGCCGTCCAGCACGATGGTGGACTGCTCGGAGGCGCAGATCATGCCGTTATCGAAGGTCTTGGAGTGGATGATGGAGTTGACCGCCACCTTGACATCGGCGCTGTCGTCGATGATGGCGGGGGTGTTGCCGGCACCCACGCCCAGGGCGGGCTTGCCGGAGGAATAGGCCGCCTTCACCATACCGGGGCCGCCGGTGGCGAGGATGATGTCGGCCTCCTTCATCGCCATGTTGGTCAGCTCCAGGGAGGGCACGTCGATCCAGGCGATGATGCCCTCGGGGGCACCGGCCTTCACGGCTGCCTCATAGACCACCTTCGCAGCGGCGATGGTGGATTTCTTCGCACGGGGATGGGGGGAGATGATGATGCCGTTGCGGGTCTTGAGGCTCAGCATGGTCTTGAAGATCGCGGTGGAGGTGGGGTTGGTGGTGGGGATGACCGCAGCCACCACGCCGATGGGCTCGGCGATCTTCTGGATGCCGTAGGCCTTGTCCTCCTCGATCACGCCGCAGGTCTTGGTGTGACGGTACGCGTTGTAGATATATTCGGCGGCGAAGTGGTTCTTGATGACCTTGTCCTCCACCACGCCCATGCCGGTTTCCTCCACGGCCATCTTCGCCAGGGGGATGCGGGCGCTGTTGGCAGCCAGGGCGGCGGCAAGGAAGATCTTGTCCACCTGCTCCTGCGTGTAGGTCGCAAACTGCTTCTGCGCCTCGCGCACGCGGGCGAGAGCTGCCTCGAAGGATTCCACGCTGTCCACGATCGGATACTCGAAAGCCATGTTCTTCTCTCCTTAATCATCCATCGGTCGGATCAAGAGTGACGGCGACAGGCCGGACGTGAGCGCGAGCCATGCGCGCCCTGTGTCCCGGTCTGTCATGCGGCCCGGCGGGCGGAGCCTGTCGAACCGTGACCATCATAACAGATTTCGGAAACGTTGTCAATGGGTTTGACAACAATTTAACGATAAAATTTTAACAATATATAAAATGGAAAAACAAAGACCAGATGATGCAATCAAAATGGGAGGATCGGGCATGTGCCCCATCCTCCCGGGGGATTCATTGGCTTTCCATGGCTTCCATCTGCAGGATGCGTTCCAGCTCCCGCAGGAACTGCTCAGCGGATACCTGCCCCTTGCGGAACTGATCGTACACCTGCTTCGTGCTGGCGTAGCTGTCCCAGGTGCTGGTGATGACATACATGGTCGGGGCGATTTCGCGCCAGGCGTCGATCTGCTCCGCGCTGATGACGTAGAGGCTCCGCTGGGCGCGGGCCACGATGTCCTCCTCGATGTCGATGCTCTCCTGCAGCGATGCGGAGGGCACGCCCTCCACCTCCGCGGCCACGGCCAGCAGGTTATCAAGCGCTGCCTGCGCGTTCTGCAGATTCTCTACCTCATCCTCGTCCAGAATCGGCTCGTTCTGCCCGGGTTGCATCAGCACATGCTGAAGCGGCTGCATCATCTGCGGCATGCTGTTCAGGAACGCCTTCGCGGCTGCCTGATCCTCCTCGGCGCTGAAGCGGTTTACGGCGTAGACGCTCATTTCCACGGGGAGGATGGGCTCGTGGTTCCCGTCCATGGTCATGGGCATGGGCTGATAGCCGCTCTGCCAGGCGTAGTCCCGCAGCGGGGAGAAGTTGGCCAGGTCAAAGTAGAACAGTGGCGTGATGTCCCAGTCATCCAGCGTGCATTGGAGATCGGACAGGCTGCGATGCTCGTCCAGCCATGTGACCACCTGTATCAGCTCCGGCGTACACAGTTTCAGCGGTTCACCATCGCGGCGCTGGGTGTTCATCTGGGTCTCGATGGCAGTGGAGAGCAGATGACTCCACAGATGACCGTTGATGACCTGCCCGAACAGGGCTTCGGACACCTCACCTGCGTCTGCCCGCGCCTGCCATTCCTCGATGAAGGCGGTCATCTCCAGCATGGTGGTTGGCAGGTCGTCCTCTGTGAGCCCCGCGTCCGCCAGCGCCTGCGGGTTGTAGGCGAAGCCGCAGGCCATGTTCAGCGACGTGGGCACGGCGCTGATGCGGTCGTTCTCGTCTGTCAGACTCTCCCGCAGGGCGGGGTAGAGCGCATCCCCAAAGGCGGTGATTTCCTCGCAATCGTCCAGCGGGGTCAGGTAGCCTTTGCGGAGCAGGAAGGCGAAGTCGCTGTGCCGCTGGGAGAGCATGTAGACGTGGGGCGTGGGCTGTTGGGTGATAACGCGCTGAGCGTAGTCGCCGGGATAGATGTCCTCAAAGCGGAAGGAAATCTCCGGGTG
>JAEDKS010000236.1 GCA_016295665.1 Clostridia bacterium | reverse complement strand
CCCTGAAGGGCTGGGCGAAGGGCGGCTACGGCAGCACGCCTGACCGGCTGCCCGTGGAGGGTGCCGTGGGCTCGAACAGGGAGCTGACCGCCCTGATGGACAAGGCGGAGGCCATGGGCATCACCCTGACCCTGACCGCCAACCTGCTGGAGGCGGACAGGGACAGCGGCGGTTACTCCCGGCGCAATGACGTGACCTACCTGAGCAACTACGCCATCCTGACCGACGCGGACGAGGAGCTGTTCGTGCTCAGCCCCGACGTGATCTACCGCAAGTTCACCGAGCTGCGTACCGCGGCGGAGAAGCTGGGCGTGAACGGCCTGCGGCTGGAGCGGCTGGGGCAGTTCGTGGGCTATAACTACAACAGCGGGCGCGCCTGCTCCAGCGCGGAGTGCCTGTCGTACTACCGCCGCCTGCTGACCGAGGCCCGGGAAGCCTTCGGACACGTCAGCGTGGAAGGCGGCGCGGTGTGGGCGGCGCCGCTGGTGGATCTGATGACCGATGTGCCCTGCGAGGACAGCGGCTTCCAGTTCACCACCCGATCCGTGCCCTTCTACCAGATGGTGATGCACGGCGTCCGGGACTACACCGGCACCCCGGGCAACCTGACCAGCGACCTGCAGCGGGAGGCGCTCAGGTGGGTGGAGATGGGCTATCTGCCCTACTTCGAGCTGACCTGGGGCAGCACCGAGGCGCTGATGTACACCAGCTATCAGAGCCTGTTCACCGCCCAGTACACCGCGTGGCTGGACGAGGTGGTGAAGCTGGAGACCGCCTATACCGAGGGCGATCTGGCCCAGCTGCGGGACGCGCTGATGCTGCGGCATGAGCGCATCGGCACCGAGCTGGTGCGCGTGACCTACGACAACGGCTGCGTGGTCGGCGTCAACTACGGCGAGACGGACGCGCAGCTGGACGGGCGGACGATTCCCGCCATGGACTACGCGGTATGGAAGGAGGAGCAGCGGTGACGAACAAGGCAGTGCAGAAGCGCCCGCGGCGCCGCCTGTCCATGGCGCGGCGGCGCTCCCTGGAGGCGCTCATCTTCCTGGCTCCCTGGCTGATCGGCCTGTGTCTGTTCTTCCTGAAGCCCATCTTCGTGTCCATCCGCCTGAGCTTCTCGGAGATCGTGCAGATGAAGGGCTTCGTCATGGACTGGCGGGGGCTGGAGAACTACCAGTACATCTTCTTCTATGACATCAACTTCGTGCCCATGTTCATCAAGACCGTCAGCGACACCCTGCTGAACACGCCCATCTGCATCGTGTTCTCGCTGGTCATCGCCATCCTGCTGAACCGGAAGATGGTGGGGCGCGGCTTCTTCCGGGCGGCGTTCTTCATTCCGGTGCTGCTGGGCTCCGGCTATGTGATGAAGCAGATGCTGGGCATGGGGGCCGACGGCGCCACCATCACCACGGGCATTCTGGTGCCGCAGCTCATCGCCGACCTGCTGGGCCACTCCATGACCGAGTTCCTGCAGTCGGTGCTGGATCGCATCACGGTGGTGCTGTGGAAGTCCGGCGTGCAGATCGTGCTGTTCCTGGCGGGGCTGCAGGGCATCTCCTCCTCGCTGTACGAGGCGGCGCGGGTGGACGGCGCCACCGAGTGGGAGATGTTCTGGAAGATTACCCTGCCCATGATCTCCCCGGTGATCCTGATGAACGTGGTGTACACCATCGTCGCCTTCTTCACCGACGGCACCAACCCCATTGTGGACTACATCTACAAGCAGAGCTTCTCCAACCCGCAGCAGTTTGCCCACGGCGCTGCCATGGGCTGGGTGTACTTCGCCTTTGCCTTCGCCCTGTGCGGGCTTTGCATCGGTGTGCTGAGCCGGTATGTGTTCGTGTCAGGCGGAAAGGAGTGATCGCATGGTGAAAGCTGATCGGGCGCCCCGGGCGCAGCGTCCCCGGGCCCGCCGGGCGCGTCTCCTCCGGGACGGCGTTCTGCGGGTGGGCTTCTACTTCCTGCTGGCGACGCTGAGCTTCGTGTTCCTCTATCCGTTCATCAAGATGATCACCCAGTCCCTGATGACGGACGACGACCTCATCAACATCACCGTCAAGTGGCTGCCCTCCCGGCTCACCTGGGAGAACTACCGCATCGCCTTCCGCAAGCTGCAGTTCGGCACCTATGTGTGGAACAGCATTCTGGTGGCGGTGCTCTCGACCCTGGGTCACGCCTTCTCCTGTGCGCTGACGGGCTACGCCTTCGCCCGCTACAGCTTCCGCTTCAAGGGGCCGCTGTTCGCGCTGGTCATCCTGACCATGCTGGTGCCGGTGCAGACCATCATCTTCCCCCAGTACATGCAGTACTCCAGCTGGGGCTGGCTGAACTCCTACCTGCCCCTGATCGTGCCCACCTTCTTCGGTTTCGGGCTCAACGGCGGCTTCTTCATCTTCCTGTTCCGCCAGTTCTTCGCGGCCCTGCCCTACGAGATGGAGGAGGCGGCGAGGGTGGACGGCTGCGGCCCCATCCGCACCTACTTCCGCATCATGCTGCCCATGAGCCAGTCCTCGCTCCTGGTGTGCGCGGTGCTGTCCCTGGTGTGGCACTGGAATGACTACTTCGAGCCCGGCATCTACATCACCGACGTCTGGCTGAAGATGCTGCCCAACCGGCTGCCCTCGCTGTATGCCGAGCTGAGCAAGGAGAACTTCTCCATGATCGCGGTCAACGACATCGAGGGCATCATCTTCAACGAGGCCATGCTCATGGCAGCCACGTTCCTGTGCATCGTGCCCATCCTCATCCTGTACCTGATCCTGCAGCGCCGCTTCATGGAGGGCGTGGAGCGCAGCGGCCTGACGGGTATGTAA
>JAEDKS010000235.1 GCA_016295665.1 Clostridia bacterium | reverse complement strand
GCAAATTTCCGCTTGACAAGCGCGGGCGGGTGTGCTACACTCCCCCTCACACACGCTTGCAGCAATGTAAGCCTCTGCGATTCTACATAGTGAATGGCAGGGGCTTTTTCTATCCATTTTTCCATGGATGCGGCCCATACCCTGCCGGAAGGAGGAACCCATGGAAGCCTATACCCTGCCCGCCCACCCGGACGCGGTGGCGGAGAACCAATTTCTGCAGGAGACCTGCGACATCATCGGCGAGGAGATCGTCCGCATGGAGCAGGAAACCGGCGTCGGCGCCGAGGAGGAGCGGATGGTCGTGGTGCCCGAGGGGCTGGACAGCGATGAGCAGGTGGCGATGAACCTGTTCCGCCTGAAGGTGGACACGCTGCATCAGCTGGCCCGCTCCCGGCATCAGGCGTACTTCGCGCATCTGGACTTCGTGCCCGAGGGCGGTCAGCCCGAGACCCACTACATCGGGCGCTGGGGCGTGGTCAAAATGCCCGAGATGGACATTCGCGTGGTGGACTGGCGCTCCCCCATCGCGAACCTGTACTACTCCGGTCAGATCGGCCCCATGGACTACGAGGCCCCCGACGGGCGCGTGAAGGGCGAGCTGACGCTGAAGCGGATGCTCACGGTTCACGACCGGCGTCTGGAGGGCATCTTCGACAGCGGCGTGGTGAGCCAGGACGCCTACCTGCAGGGCGTGCTGGGCGCGGTCACCTCCGACAGGCTGCGGGAGATCGTCACCACCATTCAGGCCGAGCAGAATCAGGTCATCCGCTTTCCCTTCCGCGAGAACCTGATCGTGCAGGGCGTGGCGGGCAGCGGCAAGACCACCATCGCGCTGCACCGCATCGCCTATCTGCTCTACGCCCAGCGGGAAACCCTGCGCCCGGAGCAGATGATGATTCTGGCGCCCAACCCGCTGTTCCTGTCCTACATCAGTCAGGTGCTGCCCGACCTGGGCGTGGAGCGGGTGCGGCAGACCACCTTCGCCGATCTGTGCATGGGCTGGATGGGCAAAAACGCCCCGAAGCTGCAGCTCAGCGAGGGCATGGAGGACAAGCTGACCGCCACGCCGCAGGCGCGGGAGGCGCTGGGGCAGGTGCTGCGCCGGAAGGGCTCCCCGGACATGAAGGCGCGTCTGGAGCGCTGGCTGGACGGGCTGCAGGAGACGATTCTGCCCCCGGAGGGGCTCTCCTTCGGCGGCGCGGTGTTGATGAGCGCCGGGGAGCTGCGGGAGGTGTTCCTGCAGCAGCTCAGGCCCTGGCCCCTGGTCAAGCGCATCGACGAGCTGAAGAAGGTCGTGGCCCGCCGGATGAACCGGGCCTGCGAGACCATGAAGGAGCGGCTGCAGCAGATGGCGCAGAGCCGGCTGGAGCAGCTGCTGGCGACCATGCCCGACGGCGAGGAGCGCCGGGCCCGGGTGCGGAAGCTGCTTGCCAGCCGGGAGGAGCGCCTGGCGGAGGTTGACCAGCGGGCAAAGGAATACCTGAAGGGCTTCCGCGCCCTGTTCCCGCCGCTGGACCCCGTCTCGGTGTACCGGGACTACCTGTGCGCGCAGGAGGATGCGCAGCTGCAGGCCGCCACGCTGCCCCTGCTGGAGAAGAAGCGCATCCGGGGCGAGGATCTGGCGGCGGTCTGCACCATCTGCCGGGCGCTGTACGGCCTGCCCCGGGAAACGGCGCGGCACATCGTCATGGACGAGTGTCAGGACTTCTCCCCCTGGCAGCTGCTTCTGCTGCGGGAGGTCATGCCCGGCGCCGCCTTCACGCTGGTGGGCGACCTGATGCAGGGCATCCACGAGGACGAGGGCATCCGCGGCTATGACGAGTGGCTGGAGCCGGTATTCGGCGGCAAGGTCACCGTCCGGACGCTGGTCACCAGCTACCGCTCCACCATGGAGATCATGGAGGCCGCCAACACCGTTGCCGCCCGGCATCCGGTGCCGGGGCAGACCCTGGCGCAGCCGGTGCTCCGCCACGGCGCCCGCCCCACCGTCCGCACGTTCACGACCGATGCGCAGCGCATCGCTGCCCTGACCGCGCAGGTGGAAGCGTGGCTGCGGGAGGGCTACCACACGGTGGCCCTCATCGAAAAGACCGAGGCCGCCGCCAAAAAGCTGCTCCGCGCCCTGCCCGCCTCCCTGAACGCCCGGCTGCTCCGGCAGGACGACGCGAACTACGCCGGCGGCGTGCTCGTGCTGCCCGCCGCCATGGTCAAGGGTCTGGAGTTCGACTGCGTGGCCCTGTGCAACGTGAATAACGCGCAGTTCCCGGAGGGGGACGTGTTCCTCGCCCGGATGCTGTATGTGATGATGACAAGGCCCCTGCACGCGCTGGCGGCGTTTTCTACGGGAGAGGTGTCGAGGCTGTTGGAAGGGATAGAGCGTGTTTCCGGATAAACAGATACAGCAAAAGAACAAAATCCGCCTTTGGCAAATGATTGACAGCTTTTCCTGTTCGTGATAATTTATCCTTATCCGGTGGCATCCAGCCACCAGATAAGGGGGGACGTTCCGTATGGTCAAGAGATCGCTTTCCCGAAACACCCCATAGCGTCGGAAAGTCAAAGTGGATACGTGCTTCGTTCGCGTTGCCTTTTCTGTTAGACCCTGTCGTAGAAGGAGACGATGCTGCATGAAACGTTCGTTGCTTTGTTGCTTGATTTTGTGCTGTTTGCTGGTGGCTGTGCCCAGCCTGGCAGACCCCATCTCCGTGGACTGCCTTGCTGAACACGAAGGCAGCCTCTATCGTGTAGATATGGGGATCATTTCCCGCATGACCGGCAACACATGGGAAACCTGCTATAGCAACGGAAATTTCCCGATTG
>JAEDKS010000234.1 GCA_016295665.1 Clostridia bacterium | reverse complement strand
CGTCCACGTTCATCAGCACGAAGCGGCTGGCGTTCCACACCTTGTTGGCGAAGTTGCGGGCGCTCTCCACCTTCGCGGAGGAGTAGCGGGTGTCGTTTCCGGGGCTCACACCCATCAGCAGGGAGAAGCGCAGGGCATCGGCGCCGTACTGGTCAATGACCTCCAGCGGATCCACGCCGTTGCCCAGGGACTTGGACATCTTCCGGCCCAGCTCGTCGCGCACCAGACCGTGAATCAGCACGGTCTCGAAGGGCGTTTCGCCCATCTGCTCGATGGAGGAGAAGATCATCCTCGCCACCCAGAAGAAGATGATGTCATAGCCCGTCACCAGCATGGAGGTGGGGTAGAAGTACTTCAGATCCTCGGTCTCGTCGGGCCAGCCCAGCGTGGAGAAGGGCCACAGCGCCGAGGAGAACCAGGTGTCCAGCACGTCCTCGTCCTGGGTCAGACGGGCGCTGCCGCACTTGGGGCAGGCGCACACGTCCTCCCGGGACACGATGGTCTCGCCGCAGTCCTCGCAGTACCAGGCGGGGATGCGATGGCCCCACCAGAGCTGGCGGCTGATGCACCAGTCACGGATGTTCTCCATCCAGTTGTAGTAGGTCTTGGCGAAGCGCTCGGGCACGAACTTCGTCTTGCCCTCCCGCACCGCGGCGATGGCGGGCTCCGCCAGCGGCTTCATCTTCACGAACCACTGCCGGCTCACCATGGGCTCCACGGTGGTGTGGCAGCGGTAGCAGGTGCCCACCTCGTGCTTCAGGGGCTCCACGGACTTCAGCGCGCCGATGGCCTCCAGATCCGCCACGATGGCCTTCCGGGCCTCCTTCGTGGTCATGCCGGCGTACTTGCCGCAATCCAGCACCTCAGGCTCACCCACGCTGGCCTTGCCGCTCGCAAAGCGCTCGTCGGAGGCGGCCTTGTCCGCCGCGCCGGTCATGTGTCCGTCGTCGGTGAACACGCGCACGATGGGCAGGCTGTGGCGCTGGCCCACCTCGTAGTCGTTGGGGTCATGGGCGGGGGTGATCTTCACCACGCCGGTGCCCTTCTCCATGTCGGCATGCTCGTCGCAGACGATCGGAATCTCCTTGTTCAGCAGCGGCAGGATCACATGGCAGCCGTGCAGGTGCGCATAGCGCTCATCGGCGGGGTTCACCGCCACGGCGGTATCGCCCAGCATGGTCTCGGGGCGGGTGGTCGCCAGCTCCAGCTGCTCGCCGGTCTCCTTCACGGTGTACAGCAGGTGCCAGAAGTTGCCGTCCTGCTCCTCGTACTCCACCTCGGCGTCAGACAGGGAGGTGTTGCAGCAGGGGCACCAGTTCACCATGCGGCTGCCGCGATAGATCAGGCCCTTCTCATACAGCCGGCAGAACACCTCGCGCACGGCGCGGGAGCAGCCCTCGTCCATGGTGAAGCGCTCCCGGGACCAGTCGCAGCTGGAGCCCATGCGGCGCTGCTGCAGGGTGATGCGTCCGCCGTACTCCTCCTTCCACTTCCACGCCCGCTCCAGGAAGCCCTCGCGGCCCACGCTCTCCTTGGTCAGGCCCTCCTTGCGCATGGCGTCCACGATCTTGACCTCGGTGGCGATGGCGGCGTGGTCGGTGCCGGGCAGCCACAGGGTCGGGTCGCCCTTCATGCGGTGGTAGCGGATGGCGGCATCCTGCAGGGTGCAGTCCATGGCGTGGCCCATGTGGAGCTGTCCGGTGATGTTGGGCGGGGGCATCACGATGGTGAAGGGCTTTTTGCCCGCCTCCCGGTGGGCCACAAAGCAGCCGGATTCCTCCCAGGCCCGGTAGATGTCCGCCTCAATGGTCTGGGGGTTGAATTTGGTATCCATGTTCTGAGCGGGATTTTCCATGGCACATATCCTCCTTCTCGGATCAAAGCTGGATTGTCTTATGTAAACAGCAGAATCGCGCCGATGAGGGCCACGGCGCAGCCGACGGCCTTGATGGCGACGTTGATTCTGCCGCGCTTGTCCTCGTCCTGAACGCGGCGGGTCAGCAGGGATGAGGTATAGGTCACGACCGCGCCCACGAGAATCAGCAGAAAGCCCGGGTCAAGCACGCGGGACAGCACCTTTTCACCGTAGTTCATGCGGGTCACCTCCTTCCGGAATCATGAAAGCGGGTTCAGAAAAGCAAAAGCAGCCCCATCCCGAAGGACGGAGCTGCTCCGTGGTACCACCTTGCTTGCAAACGGAAAGTTTGCCACTTGACGCACGATAACGGATGCGAGCCGCACGAAGCTCAGGCAGAGACGGTTCGCTTCCTCTCCCCGTGCCTCTGCGTTCACCCCGCGCTCATGCGGAAGCGACCTTCCCCGGTTTCCATCGCAGGCGGCCTTTCAGCCGGTGAGCCGCCCTCTCTAAGCGCGTTGACCGGGTACTCCTCTCCCCTTGCGAGCATATGGCAGGCTAACAGGATCAGGCCTTCTGAGCCTCGTCCTTGACGATAACCTGCTTGCCGTTGTAATAACCGCAGTGCTTGCACACGCGGTGAGCCAGCTTCATCTCGTGGCACTGCGGGCATTCGACGATGCCGGGCAGGGACAGCTTCCAGTTCGCCTGGCGGCTGTGCTTACGAGCCTTGGAGATTTTTCCCTTCGGAAGAGCCATATTTACACCTCCTCATCCATGATCGCCCACGGGGTGTGTAGCGTCCCGCGGGTTACCGGACAGCAGACACGCCATCTACAGTCCTTCAGCATTCCGGTCCGCGCCCGGGGGCCCCGGGCAGCGTGCCGTCCTTATTGGCTGGACTTCTCATCCAGCAGCTGCTGCAATGCCGCAAAAGGGCGCTGCGTGTGCAGTTCCTCCTCGCTGCGGCATAGGCAAACATCAGGGTCGGCAT
>JAEDKS010000233.1 GCA_016295665.1 Clostridia bacterium | reverse complement strand
CCATCATGCCCGGCTACACCCACCTGCAGAAGGCCCAGCCCATCACCCTGGCCCATCACCTGATGGCCTATGTGCAGATGTTCCTGCGGGACAGGAAGCGCTTCCGGGCCGCGTATGAGGCCGCCGACGTGTGCCCCCTGGGCAGCGGCGCGCTGGCGGGCACCACCTACCCCCTGAACCGGGAGCGGGTGGCGGAGCTGCTGGGCTTCTCCCGCATCTCCCAAAACAGCCTGGACGGCGTGTCCGACCGGGACTTCCTGCTGGAGTACCTGTCCGCCGCGTCCATCTGCATGATGCACCTGTCCCGCTTCTGCGAGGAGCTGATTCTCTGGAGCAGCGCGGAGTTCCGCTTCGTCGAGATGGACGACGCCTACGCCACCGGCTCCAGCATCATGCCCCAGAAGAAGAACCCCGACGTGGCGGAGCTCATCCGGGGCAAGACGGGCCGCGTCTACGGCGACCTGATGACGCTGCTGACCGTGATGAAGGGCCTGCCGCTGGCCTACAACAAGGATATGCAGGAGGACAAGGAGTGCTTCTTTGACGCCCGGGACACCCTCGTCAAGGGGCTGACCGTGTTCACCGCCATGCTGCGCACCCTCACCTTCCGCACGGAGGTCATGTATGCCGGCGCTTCGGGCGGCTTCATCAACGCCACGGACTGCGCGGATTATCTGGTCAAGCACGGCGTGCCCTTCCGCGATGCCCACCGGGTGGTCGGGGAGCTGGTGGCCCACTGCCTGAACGAGGGCAAGGCCCTGCTCGACCTGAGCCTGACGGAGCTAAAGCAGTTCCACCCGGCCTTCGACGAGGACGTGTTCACCGAGATGAGCCTGGAGACCTGCGTGGAGAAGCGCCGCATCCCCGGCGCCCCCGCCCCGGACATGGTGCAGCAGGCCATTGACGCGGCCCGCCGAGAGCTCATGGACGGGCGGGACTGACCCATCACGACAAAACAAAAAAAGGAGCGCACCGCCATGCTGAGCCTGCACACCGTAACCGCCGCTGACCTGCCCTTCCGGCAGGCCCTGCTTGCCGACCCCGCGACCATGGCCTACAACGCGCCCTGGGCGCCGCCGGAGGGCACGCTGCCCTTCCCGGAGACGGCCTGGGCGGCGTGGCTGGAGAAATGGACGGGCCACGCGCCGGAGCGCTGGTGCGGCATCGTGACGACAGAGGACGGCACCCCGGTGGGCGAGGTCTGCTGGCACGGGGGCGGCGCGGAGATCGGCGTGGTGATTCACGCGGCGCACCGGGGACGCGGCTTGGGCGCGGAGGCCATCGCCCTGCTGGCGGCGGAGGCGTTCCGGCACGGGGAGATCACGCAGCTGTGCAACCGCTTCGAGGCCACCCGCGAGGCCGCGCTGCGGCTCCACCTGCGGGCGGGGTTCGTGGTCACGGGGGAGCAGGACGGGCTGCTGACCCTGCGCCTGACCCGGGAGCGCTGGGAGGGACGGCGGCGGGACGCGTGGCTCCGGGCCGTGCTGGACGCCATGTGCCTCTTTGACGCGGGCGACCCCAAGCGCATTCACCACCTGCTGAAGGTGCACGCGCTGGCCCGGCAGATCGGCCTGCACGAGGGGCTGGACGAGAACACGCTGTTCACGCTCGAGGTGGCGGCGCTGGTGCACGACATCGGCATCCGCCCGGCGGAAGCGCAGTTCGGACGCTGTACCGGAGAGCTGCAGGAGCGGCTCGGGCCCCCGGAGGCGGAGCGGCTGCTGGGGGAGCTGGGGCTCCCCGCGCCGGTCATCCGCCGGGTGTCGTTTCTGGTGGGGCACCACCACACCACCCGGGACGTGGCGGGCATCGACTGGCAGATTCTGCTGGAGGCGGACTTCCTCGTGAACCTGTACGAGGAGCCCTACAGCCCGGAGGTCATCGACACCTACGGGAAGAACGTGTTCCGCACCCCGGAGGGCCTGCGGCTGCTCAGTCAGATGCGGTAGGCCCCCCAGGGCGCAGGGGGCAGGCTGCGGGCGATGTCCTCGACCGCCTCCCGGCGTGTCAGCAGCGTCTCCAGCATGGCCCGGTTCGCGTCGGCGGCGCGGCGGCAGGCATCGTCCTGCCCGAAGGACGCCAGACCGGTTCTCTTATGGAAGATTCGCCGCCCGGCCCCCGTCTCCTGCTACCGGATGACCCGCGATAGCGTCCCCAGCAGCACGAGCCCCCAGAGCGCCCGGCGCACCAATCGCCCGGAGCGCCCCGCCGGGTCACAGCGCCGGGAGAGCAGATAGGCCGTCAGCGCCGCGCCCGCGAAGAACCCCATGACCCGCCACGAGATGACCACCATCCCCCTCACCCCCGCGAAAAGCGTATGCGCGGCGGCGGGGGAATATGTTAAAATGCTGTCAAGGCGGCGCGAAAGGGGCTTGCCAAGCGTGGATGAATGTGGTATCATGGTGCATGGTGAGGTATGATTGCTCGCCCCGCGTGCCGGGGCTTTGGCAATACGGAACCGGCGATAATAGGACATTTGGACTGAAGGAGTGTGTGTTCCCATGGCGAAGAAAACGGTTGACGACATCCAGGTGACCGGCAAGCGCGTGCTTGTCCGCTGCGATTTCAACGTGCCCATGAAGGACGGCAAGATCACCAATGACAAGCGCATTGTGGCGGCCCTCCCCACCATTAAGAAGCTGATTGCCGACGGCGGCAAGGTCATTCTGTGCAGCCATCTGGGCAAGCCGAAGAACGGCCCCGAGGCCAAGTTCTCCCTGGCGCCCGTGGCGGAGCGGCTGAGCGAGTACCTGGGCAAGCCCGTGGTGTTCGCGGACGACGATACCGTGGTGGGCGAGAAGGCCAAGGCCGCCGTGGCTGCCATGCAGAACGGCGACGTGGTGCTGCTGCAGAACACCCGCTTCCGCAAGGAGGAGACCAAGAACATCGA
>JAEDKS010000048.1 GCA_016295665.1 Clostridia bacterium | reverse complement strand
GGATGGTGGAGCAGTAGTTGGCGATGTATTCATCCCGGGTGGGGAGGCCCATCTTGATGTCCTCGTGGACGTTGACGCTCTCGATGACCTCCAGCTCCAGCCCCGCGTCGTGCACCTCCCTGACCAGCGCCTGGAACTCCTCCTCGGGCCAGTCCACGCCGGCGGGCTTGTCCAGCAGGCCCATCAGGCCGGTCATGCCGGGAATCTGCTTCACATAGCGCAGCGGAATCGGGTCGGAGCCGCTGCCGTACCAGCGGAAGGTCATTTTCATGGGTCCATACCTCCAGTATCATTTCATTCATACAAACGGGCTGAGTGTCCTGTTCCTATGATACAACAGGTGGCCCGGGGCTGTCAAGGGCGGCTTTCGGGGCTTTTCCATTTTCAGGATCCGAAGGCCGGTCATGCACTGTTGCCATGGTTGGAAAGCGTTTTTTGTGCAATATGTTCAAGAAAACGTTTTCTGAATTGAAAGGATGCCACAAAAAAACTGTCGGAAAATTTCAAAAAATGTCTTGCGCTGGAAACGAAAGCATGCTATAATAGCGCCGCAGGAAAGAACGGAAGGACGGAAGCTGCGGTTGGACAGAGGGGGCCGGAAAGCCCGCTGCTGCAAAGCCTTTTCAGCTTGCCCATGTTTCCCTCCGTTCCCCCCAAGGGCATATGGCGCGGTGGCCCGGTGCCGCCGCCTGTATGATAGATATACTTCTTGAGGAGGAAGGTATATGCTGCAGGTCATCATCAATCTGCTGACCCCCATCTTCACCGGCATGGGTGCCAGCGCGGAGGACGTGGCGAGCTACGTTCAGATGTGCTCCGGCTACATCTACGCGATTCTGGCCCTGCTGGTGGTCATGATCGTGGTGCTCGTCGTCGCCCATTGGGTGAAGAAGGGCACCCGCCACGTGGTTCGCTGGAGCGCCGTGCTGGCGTTCCTGACCGCGGTGGTCATCGTGGCGAACATGGTGTGCTACGGCCCCCTGTTTGACAACGTGTCCGTGATGCTCAACGGCTCCGGCGTGGAGCTGAGCGAGGAGACGAAGCAGAACAGCCGCGACCTGGTGAAGCAGCTGGGCGAGGAGGGCATCGTGCTCGTGAAGAACGAGGGTCTGCTGCCCCTGTCCGGCGACGTGAAGAACCTGAACGTGTTCGGCTGGGACTCCACGAATCCCGTCTATGGCGGCACCGGCTCCGGTGACTCCGCCACCGCCGGCAACGTGAGCATTCTGCAGTCCTTCGCGGACGCGGGCTACAAGACCAACGAGGCCCTGTCCAAGATCTACACCGACTACTGCGCCACTCGTCCCACCGTGTCCATGAACGCGCAGGACTGGACGCTGCCCGAGCCCACCGTGGACGTGTACACCGATGAGGTCATGAGCAACGCGAAGGGCTTCTCCGATGTGGCGGTCGTCGTCATCGGTCGCAGCGGCGGCGAGAACGCCGACCTGCCCACCGACATGAACGCCGTCATCCACGGCACCTGGAACCTGGGCGTGAACAACTACACCAACGGCACCTACACCAACAATGGTGACTACGACGACTTCGAGCCCGGCGAGCACTATCTGGAGCTCTCCGTGACCGAGGAGAAGATGGTGGAGAAGGTCTGCTCCGCCTTCGACAAGGTCATCGTCATCATCAACGCCAACAACGCCATGGAGCTGGGCTGGGTGGACGAGTACGACGCCATCAAGGCCGTGCTGCTGGCCCCCGGCGCGGGCGTGTCCGGCTTCGCGGCGCTGGGCGAAATCTTCAATGGCACCGTGAACCCCTCCGGTCACACCGCGGACACCTACGTCCGTGACCTGACCAAGACTCCCTACTACAACAACATCAACTCCTTCCTGTACAACAACGTCTCCGAGATCACCGAGGCCAACGCCGAGGCGCCCAGCTACCAGGGCGTGATCTCCTTCGTGGACTACGTGGAAGGCATCTACGTGGGCTACAAGTTCTACGAGACCGCCTACGCCGAGGCGCAGGCTGCCGCTGCCGCCGCCGCTGAGGCGCCCGCTGAGGCTCCCGCCGAGGGTGAGGAGGCCGCGCCCGCTGCCGAGGCTCCCGCCTCCTGGGCCGCTTCCTTCAACTACGACGACTACGTGATGTATCCCTTCGGCTACGGCCTGTCCTACACCACCTTCGAGCAGAAGATTGAGAACTTCAAGGCCGAGGGCGACAATGTGACCTTCGACGTGGTTGTGACCAACACCGGCGACGTGGCGGGCAAGAGCGTGGTCGAGGTGTACTTCACCCCGCCCTACACCAACGGCGGCATCGAGAAGGCTGCGGTGAACCTGGTGGACTACGGCAAGACCGAGATTCTGGCCCCCGGCGCCAGCGAGACCATCAGCTTCACCATCCCCAAGGAGGACATGGCCTCCTATGACTCCGCCTGCATCAAGACCGAGAATGGCGGCTACGTGCTGGAGGCCGGCGAGTACGTGCTCTCCATCCGCGCCGATTCCCACACCGTGCTGGACGAGGCGACCTTCACCCAGGACGCTGACATCGACTACAGCAAGGACGGTCGCGCCTCCGACAAGCAGACCGCGACCAACGTGTTCGAGTCCTATTCCAACGGCGGCGTGACCTACCTGTCCCGCGCCAACGGCTTCGCCAACTACGAGGAGGCGACCGCTGCCCCCGCCGACAGCCACTACGTCATGAGCGACGAGATGAAGGAGGCTGTCAAGCTCCATCTCTTCGCCAGCTATGACCCCGCCAGCCTGGATAACGCCGATGACGTGGCTCCCACCCTGGGTGCCCAGAACGGCCTGAAGCTGGCTGACCTGACCGGCAAGCCCTACGACGATCCCGCCTGGGACAAGCTGCTTGACCAGCTGTCCTTCGACGACATGACCGCCATGATCTGCCTGGGCGGCTGGCGCACCGTGGAGATCCCCTCCGTGGGCAAGGTTGCCACCTCCGACTGCGACGGCCCCGCCGGTCTGAACAACTTCCTGACCAAGGCGCAGGGCACCGCCTTCGGCACCGAGGTGCTTATGGCCCAGACCTGGAACCAGAAGCTGGCCCGCACCCTGGGCGAGACCATGGGCGCTGAGTACGCCGAGGTCAAGAACTGGGGTTGGTACGGCCCCGCCATGAACACCCACCGCTCCGCCTTCGCGGGCCGCAACTTCGAGTACTACTCCGAGGACGGCGTGCTGGCGGGCAAGTTCGCGGCGCAGCAGGTCAACGGCGGCGCCAGCAAGGGCGTCTACTCCTACATCAAGCACTTCGCCCTCAACGACCAGGAGATCAACCGCTGCGCGGCGCTGCTGACCTTCTCCACCGAGCAGGCCATCCGCGAGATCTACCTGAAGCCCTTTGAGGAGGTCGTGAAGAACTTCGAGTACACCCAGATCGCGGTCATGTCCTCCTTCAACTGGATCGGCACCGTGCCCGCCTGCGTGAACCCCGACCTGCTGACCACCGTGCTCCGGAACGAGTGGGGCTTCGTGGGCATGGTCGAGACCGACTTTGACGGCGGCTACGGCTACCAGCTGGCGGATCACTGCGTCCGCACCGGCGGCGACCTGATGCTGGGCTTCAACAACAACACCGCCTCCAACGTGATGAGCGATTCCCCCACCGCGCTGCTGGCGATGCGCAACGCCTGCAAGAACATCCTGTACACCGTGGGCAACTCCGGTGCCTACACCGTGGTGGAAGCGGACGAGGGCAGCATGGACAACATGACCAAGCTCTTCGTGACCGTGGACGTCATCGCGGGTGTGGTCATTCTGGCGGCGCTGGCGATCGTGCTGGTGCGCTGGGCCATGAAGAACCGCAAGGCGAAGAAGGCCAAGGCTGCCTGACGGCGGCGGGGATGAGGCCGCCTGAGCGGCTCCCGCCACGCGGGCGTGCCCCATCCTGAGATAACCCCCCGGCTCTCTCCTGCGGCTGGCTTCCATGCCGCCGCGGGGGAGAGCCGAATGCTGTGAAAATGTTTGCGTTTTGTGAATGTTTTCGGAAAAATTCGCGCGCGGGATTCCCAAGGCGAAAAGTGTGTGGTATAATAGGAACAATGAGGGTTCACGGGCGTTCCTCAGAGATGATGTTGAATAGCAAAGGGTGAGAGTATGACCATCCAAGAGATCATCGGAAGGCTTTCTCTGGAGGAGAAGGCCGTGCTGCTGCAGGGCAAGACCACCTGGGAGACCTTTGCGGTGAAGCACGCGGGCATTCCGTCCATGTTCCTGTCCGATGGCCCCCATGGTCTGCGGAAGCAGGCGGGCGCGGGGGATCATCTGGGCCTGAACGCATCCATTCCGGCGACCTGCTTCCCCACCGCCGCCACCATGGCAAACACCTGGGATCCGGCGCTGGGCGAGGCGCTGGGCAAGGCGCTGGGCGAGGAGGCGGCAGCCAATCGGGTCAACGTGGTGCTGGGCCCCGGCCTGAATATGAAGCGCAGCCCCCTGTGCGGCCGCAATTTCGAGTACTTCTCCGAGGACCCGTATCTGGCGGGCAAGATGGCGGCGGCCTACGTGCGCGGCATCCAGGCAAATGGCGTGGCGGCGTGCCCCAAGCACTACGCCGTGAACAGCCAGGAGATGCGCCGCATGGCGATGGACTCCGTGGTGGACGAGCGGACGCTGCGGGAAATCTACCTGACCGGCTTTGAAATCGCCGTGAAGGAGGGCGGGGCCCGGGCCATCATGTCCAGCTACAACATGGTCAACGAGGAATACGCCAACGAGAGCGCCCACCTGCTGGACGACATCCTCCGGAAGGAGTGGGGCTTCGACGGCATGGTGGTCACCGACTGGGGCGGCGACAACGACCACACCGAGGGCATCCGCGCCGGCTCCAACCTGACCATGCCCGCCCCCGGCCCCGACTGCGCCATGGGGCTGGTGGAGAGCGTAAAGAGCGGCAAGATCAAGGAGGAAGTGCTGGATCAGCGCCTGGCGGAGCTGCTGAAGGTCGTGCTGGATACGGACAGGGCCGTGTCCGGGGCCGGCAGCGCCTGGGACGTGGAGGCCCATCACGCCATCGCCCGCAGGTGCGCCGCCGAGTCCATCGTGCTCTTGGAGAACGACGGCATTCTGCCGCTGAAGAAGGGCGCGAAGGTGGCGCTCATCGGTGACTTTGCCGAGAAGCCCCGCTATCAGGGCGCCGGCTCCTCCGTGGTCAACCCCACGAAGCTGGAGTGCCTGAAGGACGGCATCGCCGCCAGCGGGCTGGAGACCGTGGGCTTCGCCCGGGGCTATGTCCGCACCGGCGCCCGTCAGGAGGGCGATCTGGTCGGGGAGGCCGTGGCGCTGGCGAAGCAGGCGGAGGTCGTGCTGCTGTGCGTCGGTCTGGACGAGATCAGCGAGTCCGAGGGTCTGGACAGGTCGCATCTGCGCATGCCCAAGTGCCAGCTGGACCTGCTGGAGGCGGTCAGCGCCGTGAACCAGAACGTGGTGCTGGTGATCTCCGGCGGCTCCTCCTTCCTGATGCCTGAAAAGGGCTACCGCGCCATCGTCCACGGCTATCTGGGCGGTCAGGCCGGTGCCGGGGCCATGCTGGACGTGCTGACCGGGCGGGTGAACCCCTCCGGCAGGCTGGCGGAGACCTGGCCCCTGGCGCTGGAGGACTGCGCCTCCTCCGCGTATTTCCCCGCCGAGCAGCGCACCTCCGAGTACCGCGAGGGCCTGTACATCGGCTACCGCTACTTCGACAAGGCGGGCAAGCCCGTCCGCTATCCCTTCGGCTACGGCCTGTCCTACACCACCTTCGCCTACAGCGACGTGACCGCGACCCCCGAGGCCGTCACCTTCACCCTGACCAACACGGGCAGCGTGGACGGTGCCGAGGTGGCCCAGGTGTACGTGGGCTGCCCGGGCGGCAGGGTGTTCCGCGCCAAAAAGGAGCTGAAGGGCTTCGCCCGCGTGGCCCTGAAGGCCGGGGAGAGCCGGAAGGTGACCATCCCGCTGGACGACAAGGCGTTCCGCTACTTCAACGTGAAAACGGGCCGCTGGGAGGTCGAGACCGCCGACTACGAGATCAGCGTGGCCTCCAACGTGCAGGACGTGAAGCTGACCGCCACCGTGCATGTGAAGGGCACCGATGCCCCCGTGCCCTACGGCAGCCTGCCCGCCTACGAGTCCGGCGACGTGGCGCAGGTCAGCGACGCGGAGTTCGCCCAGCTGCTCGGTCACGCCATCCCCGACGGCAAGTGGAGCGGTCAGCTGCAGCGCAACGACGCCATCTGCCAGCTGTACTACGCCAAGTGCTGGCTGGCCCGGGTGGTCTGGAAGGTGCTGACCCACCTGAAGAACAAGTCCGAGGCCTCCGGCATGCCCGACCTGAACATCCTGTTCATCTACAACATGCCCTTCCGCGCCCTGGCGAAGATGACCGGCGGCATGGTGTCCGACCGGATGGTGGACGACATCGTGTTCCTGGTCAACGGGCACTTCTGGCGCGGCGTGGGCCGGGTCATCCGGGACTTCGTCCGCAACCAGCGGGCCAGCAGCCGCTTTACCAAGGCGCTGGAGGCGGCGGACAAGTAAGGCCCCAACCGACAGACAAAAGAAGAGAAAGGGAAGTGTGCCCATGAATTTCTGGAACAGCTTCGCTGAGAAGCACCCCTCCGCCGCCAAGTGGATCCGGGAGGGCGGCCTGTTTGTGATCGTCAGCAACCTGATTACCGTGTTCAAGTACCTGCTGCTGCAGTTCCTGCCGGCGGCCTTCGCCTCCCTGGGCGATCAGGCCTTCGGCTGGCCCGGCATTGACGTGACGCTGCTGGGCACCACCTTCCAGTGGAACATTCTGGGCTACGATCAGGCCAGCGGCGGTCTGGCGTACTTCTGCGCCTACATGGTCGCCATGGTCGTGGGTGAGTGCATCAACTTCCCGATTCAGCGCAGCTTCGTGTTCCGCAGCAAGGGCAACATCGTCTATCAGGGCCTGTGGTACCTGCTGGCGTTCTGCGTCATCACCTGCATCGTGAACTCCGTGAACTGCGTGTGGGTCGCCGTGGCGGGCCAGTTCGTGCCGGACTTCGTGTACAACATCGGCACCGTGGTGCTCAACGGCGGCATCTCCATGGTGGTGTTCTTCTTCGTGAACAAGATCATCTTCCCCGAGGGCGAGCAGAAGAAGGAAGCCGCCTGATGGGTCATGGGCAGGGAGGCCGCGGCGAGGGCTGCGGTCTCCTTTCCTGTATGTCGGAAAAGCGGAAGGGGGAAGGGCGATGCGGGTCATGACATGGAACATTCACAGCATGGTGGACGGGCACACGGCGCATCAGCTGCGGGAGCTGGCGGCGCTGGTTAAGGAGACGCGGCCCGACATCGTGGCGCTGCAGGAGGTCAATCAGGAGATCGGGGCGCCCCTCGCCGGGGAGGCGCTGCTTGCGGCCTGCGGCGCGGCGGATGTGCCCTCCAAGGTGCCCCTGCGGGAGGGGAACTTCGCGCTGCGGCTCTGCGGGCTGCTCCGGGAGGGGGATGGCGCGTGGCGCTTCGCCTGGACGGCGGCCCACCGGGGCTACGAGCGCCTGGAGGAGGGCGTGGCGCTGCTGACCCGGCAGGGCATCGAGGACGTGCTGGCGCTGCCCCTGACCGAGGACACGCCCATCCCCCGGCAGGCCGCGCAGCCCGGGCAGGGCATGGCGGACTGGCGGCGGCGGGTGGCGCTGCTCGTGCGCACGGGCGGCGTGTGGGTGGGCAGCGTCCACTGCGGCTGGTGGCGGGATGAGCTGGCCCCCTTCGCGGCGCAGTGGGCGCGGCTGGAGGCCGGGCTGCCCGGGACGGGGCCCCTGCTGCTGCTGGGCGACTTCAACAACCCGGACGCGGTGCGGGGCGAGGGCTACGACCTGCTCCGGGACAGGGGCTGGCAGGATGCCTGGGCCTGCGCCGGGGAGCGGGACGAGGGCTGGACGGCCCGGGCCGGCATCGACGGCTGGCGCGGCACAGCCCTGACCCGGATGCGGCTCGACCTGGTGCTGGGCCGCCCGGGGCTGACGTGCTCGCGCTGCGTGACCCTCCGGCGGGACGACCTGTCCGACCACGCGGGGGTGCTGGCGGACGTGACATTCGGGGCATGACAAAGGGAGCCGGTACGGAGAGGATTCCGTGCCGGCTCCCATGTTTTGGATTGTAGAGCGCGCTACAGCTTGCCCCGGTAGTACTTCAGCATGGCGCTGCGCTGGGGCGTGCTGACGGCGGCGGAGGTCAGGCTGCGGTTCTTCGTCACGTTCAGCACCAGCGCGATGCCGCCCATGTTCGTGACCATGTTGGAGCCTCCGTAGCTCAGGAAGGGCAGGGGAATGCCCGTGATGGGCATCAGGCCCAGGGTCATGCCGATGTTCTCGAACACGTGGAACAGCATCATGGACATGACGCCAATGATGACCAGCATGCCATACTTGTCCCGGGTGTTGTAGGCCAGGTACATCATGCGCAGGATGATCGCCAGGTACGTCAGCAGCACCACCGTGCAGCCCACGAAGCCCCACGCCTCGCCGATGGTGGCGAAGATGAAGTCCGTCCAGTCGGCGGGCACGAAGTCCAGCTGGCTCCAGGTGCCGTCCACGAACATGCCCTTGCCCCACACGCCGCCCGAGCCGATGCAGATTTTGGAGTGGGTCTGCTGATAGGCGTCGCCCAGGGCGTAGGCCGAGGGGTCGATGAAGGCCAGAATGCGCTGCAGGCGGTAGCTGTCCGAGCCGGACGCCATCATCAGCGCCACCAGCAGGAAGATGCTGATGGCACCGGCGGCCGCCAGGGACAGGAGCACCTTGAAGGGCGTGCCCGAGAAGTACAGCATCACCGCGAAGATGAACACGATCACCAGCAGGGAGCCCATCTCGCCCGAGGCCAGGATGATGACGCCCGGGATGCCCACCATGACCATCAGCTGAATGAACTGCTTCATGTTGCTCATGGGCCGGTCGTAGCGGGCCAGCGTCCGGGCCAGCATCAGAATCAGCGCCAGCTTGATGAACTCCGAGGGCTGGATGGTGTAGCCCCAGATCAGGTCCGTCCAGGCCTTCACGCCCTGGGCGCCGTTGGTGACGAGGGTGAAGAGCACCAGGAACGTCGCCAGCGCGTACACCAGCGGGGCCTTGCGGCGGATGAAGTCATAGGGGACGTTCAGCATCACCGAGATAATGACCGGCGAGAGCAGCAGGAACAGGCACTGCCGCATGGCGCTGGTCGAGGAGACGATGTGGCTCAGCAGCGACGCCGAGGGATCCGACGAGGTGGAATAGGTGGCGACGGCAATCGCCAGCACCCCGAACAGGGACAGGCCCGACACCAGCAGAATCAGGGTCACGTCCAGATGGGCCCGGGTTCGCCTGCTTTCGATCATCATGGCTTGGATTCACCTCCGGGAGGTCGGTTTCTTTGGGATAAGGGGAATCACACGAGGGGCAGCTTCTCCGGGGCGCGGCGGCGCAGGCGGCGGTACCAGGGCAGCCTGTCCGTGCCGTAGGCGGGGAGGGGCACCTCGTGATCCGTCATGCGGCGGGCGATGCGGAGCAGGGCGTTCCGGGCCTCGCAGTCCACGGTCATCAGGCTCCGGTGCTGCAGCAGCGCCCGGTAGACCGCCGCGTCCTCCGGCACCTCGCCCAGGAGGGGCAGGTCAAGGGTGTCGGACACGGTCTGCGCGGTGTACATCTCGCCCGAGCGGATCAGGTCGGGCACCAGCCGGTTCACGATGAGCCAGGGCTTGGGCAGCTGCTTGTCCATGAGCAGATGCGCGGTGCGATCCACGTCCCGGATGCACACGTCGTCCGGGGTGCAGAGCACGATGGCCTCGTCGGCGCGGCTCTGCAGGGCGGCCCGGAGGCCCTTCTCAATGCCGGCGGGGCAGTCGATGAGCACCTCGTCCTGCATCAGGCGCAGCTCCTGAATGACGCGGAGGAAGGGCCGGGCATCCAGCTCCTTGCACCGGGCGAACTGCGCGGCGGGCAGCAGGGTCAGCCGGGGCAGGCCCTCCGGGCTCAGGAGCGCCTGGCGGAGCGTGCAGCGCTTGGCGATCACGTCCAGCAGGTCGTACACGACCCGGTCGGACAGGCCCAGCAGCGCGTCCTGATCGCGCAGGCCGATGTCCGTGTCCACGATGCAGACCCGCCGCTCCTGCAGGCTCAGGGCCATGCCCAGCGCCGCGGTGACCGTGCTCTTGCCCACGCCTCCCTTGCCGGAGGCGATCAGCCATACCTTGCTCATGCGTTCTACCTGCCTTCCGCTGCGTTCTGCCCGCACCCGTCAGGGCGCCAGGCTGTTGGGGATGGGAACGGTGTAGTCGGTGGTGCGCAGCTCCTTCTGATCCATGTACCAGGTCAGCCAGGTCTTGGCGGCCTTGTACGCGCCGGAGCCGGCGTAGCCGTTGGGAATAAAGACGCAGATGGCCACCTCGGGCTGCTCCTTGGGCGCGAAGCAGACGAACCACGCGTTGTTCTCCAGGTCGATGCGGGTCGTCTCGGCGGTACCGGTTTTTGCGCTCAGCTCGCTCAGGTACTCCCAGCCGCGGAAGTAGGAGCTCGCCGTACCGCCGTCGTCCACCACGCCCTCCATGCCCTTGCGGATATAGGGCAGGTACTCCTCGGCGAACTCCAGCTCGTTGATGAGCTGCGGCTCCCGCTCGGATACGATGTCGCCCTCCGGGGAGATGACCGAATCCACGATGGACACGTTGTACACCCGCCCGCCGTTGGCGATGGCTGCCACGTACCGGGCGACCGCCACGGGCGTGAGCGTGGTGACCGACTGACCGATGGCGGTCATGATGGTCTGGCTGCCGCCCCACTTGATCTCGTTCAGGTACTGGTAGGTGGGGCTGACCACGGCGGAGAGGTACACCATGGTCTTGCTCATGCCCAATTCCTCCATGAGGATGGTGCGGATCTGGGGAATCCAGTCCGTCTGGTTGACGTTGACCGCCATGTCCATGAGCCGCTTGACGCAGGTGGACAGCCGCTCGTCCTCGTAGACCATGTTGTAGGACGCGCCGCAGCTCTTGAGGTGGGTCTTGATGGCGTTAAAGACGATGATGGGCATGGAGGTGTCCTGGCTGGCCTCGGACATGTCCTTGGTGGGGTCGTAGAGCGTGTTCTGGCTGCCCACCACGCTGCGCATCTCGCCGGGGAGGTCGATGCCCGTCTTGGAGGTGAGGCCGAACAGCGCCGAGTAGCGGTACAGCCGCTCCTCGCCCAGCCGGGAACCGATCTCGTAGAAGAAGTAGTTGCAGGAGTTCGCCAGCCCCTCGACGATGGTCTGGTTGGAGTGCTTGCCCCGGGCGCTATCGCTGATCCAGCACTTGGGCGCGGTGGCCTTGTCCTGGTTGTAGAGCATGAAGTAGCCCATGTCGGTGATGCGGTCCTTGACGGTCAATTCGCCCTCCGCCAGGGCCCCGTAGCCCGTGACCATCTTGAAGATGGAGCCGGGGGTGCCCCGGGCGCCGATGCAGTAGTTCAGCATCAGGTTGCGCGCGTCGCTCAGAATCTCGATGGCCTCCGGGCCGCCCGACACCAGCGCGTTCAGGTCATAGGTGGGGTAGTTCGCCATGGCGATGACCTTGTCCTCCATGTCGAGCACCACCATGGCCCCGTGCTCCGCCAGCTGCAGGGGATAGGTGGCCCAGTTGCGGGTGGCGATTTCGGACTTGTTGCTCTCCAGCCAGGAGGTGGAGACCATCAGCTTCTCCTGCCGGTCGCGCACCTCCGCCACGTTCTCCGCCAGCGCCTTCTCCGCCACCTGCTGGGCCGCCGCGTCGATGGTCAGCTTCACGTTGTTGCCGTCGGTGGGGGCGGTGTAGCTCAGCTCCCGCACCACGCGGCTCATCAGGTCGCGCTCCACCACGCGGCTGCCGCTGCGCTGGGAGGTGTTCTGGGTCAGCCAGTCCTCCATGGAGGATTCGATGCCGTCGCGCCCGATGGTGTCGTTGTACTGGTAGCCCTTGGGCTTCAGCTCCGACCACTTGCTCTGGCTCGGAATCGCGCCGATGAAGCCGATGACCTGCGCGGCCAGGGTGGACTTGGGGTAGACGCGCTTGGTGCCCACCGCGATCTCCATGCCGGAGAGGGCGATGGAGCGGGTCTCCACCTCGATGACCGTCTCGTAGCTCACGTTTTTGGCAACCACGATGGGCTGGGAGTTGAACACGTTCATCTGCATTTCGCAGTAGATCGCCATGACCTTGAGCATGGTCTCCTCGTCCACCAGGAAGCACTCGACGAAGCTGTCGCCCTCCTCCTCCTTCAGCGCCTCGATTTCCTCCTCGCTGTTTGCCAGTCGGAAGCGCTTCTTCAGCGCGTTCAGGCACTTCTCCGCCGTGTCGTAGCGGACGCTGGAGGCGCTCAGGTAGTTGTTGGAGCGCCACTGGGATTCGCGGGTGGCGAGCACCGTTTCGGACACGCCGGAGCCGAAGTTGAACTGCCACTCGCCCGTTTCCTCGTTGCGCTCGATGTCAAAGCCGATGGCCATGGTGCCGCCGTTGCGCTCGACGATCTCGATGGTGGCGAGGATGGAGGAGGTGAAGTCGTGGTACTGCTTCTTGCTGGTCTGGGAGGGATCCTTGTAGAAGGTGACGTTGTAGATCAGCTCGTCCTCCGCGAGGATGACGGAGTTTCTGTCGGTGATGTTGCCGCGCTTGCCGCGCAGCACGATGGTCTTGGTGCTGACGCTCTCGGCCTTCTCGGCGTAGACATCGCTGTTCTGCAGCTGAAGCGTCACCAGACCCGAGAACAGATAGCAGAACATGGCACCGACAATCAGGACGGCAGCGATATAGCGTCCGCGACCGGTTCGTTTCTTCTCGCGCAAGGGGGGCCTCCTTTCCGGAACGGGTCAACCGATGATAATTTCATAACATAGGGGAGCCGGACGGGCTATGGCTGGGGCTCCCGGGGGGCATAGGGCTCGTAGCGGGTGGGCCTGGTGACCCGCCGCCTCTCGGGCCGGAAGCCGAGGAAGCGCCGCAGGGGCACCGTCAGCACCACGGAGAGCAGCGTGGTCACAAGCGTGTCCAGCAGGCCCCGCCCGATGGCGGCGGCGGTCAGGTCGGTGCCGCGCAGGTAGATGTAGATCAGGTTCAGCCCGTCGTAGGACAGGGCCAGCAGCAGCGTGCACAGGGGCGTTCGCACCAGGGGCGACACGTTGCGTCCGGCCCGGCCCAGGCTGCGCTCGTACTCCAGCTGCTGGGGGCTCTTGTCCGAGAACACCACGCTCCAGAGCAGCGCGGCGGCGGGGTAGAGCATCAGGTTCAGCAGGGGCACGGTGGGGTGCATGGTCTCCAGCACGATGCCGTAGAACGCGCCGGCCCAGAAGGCCCGCACCTTGCCGAAGCCCACGGTGATGACCGCGATGATGGGGAACAGCACGCTGGGGGTCATGCCGCCCACGGACACGTAGGGCATGACGCAGGTCTGCACCAGATACCCCAGCAGCAGCAGCACCCCCATGCGCACATGGCGCATGAACATGGAGGGCGTCCGGGGCTGCTTTTCCGCCCGGTGCCCGTCCTTCAGGGTCATGTCCTCCTCCGTCATGGGCGGGGCGGGACGCTTGCCGATGCGGGCCATGGTCAGTCCTCCTCCCAGCTCAGGTCATCGGGGGACTAGGTGATGTAGGGCGTGGGGGTGGGCGGGGGCTCGGGCGAGGGGGTCGCCGTGGGGCCGTGGGTCACGACCTGGTACTCGTAGACCGGGCTGGTGTCCTCG
This sequence comes from Clostridia bacterium, assembly GCA_016295665.1. Lineage (GTDB taxonomy): Bacteria > Bacillota > Clostridia > Christensenellales > Aristaeellaceae > HGM11604. Next base: position 1,301 of record JAEDKS010000048.1, on the reverse strand, counting down.
GGGGTGGCGATGGGCTCCGGCGTGGGGGCCGGGGTGGGCGAGGGCGTGGGAGATGGCGTGGGCGAGGGGGTCGGCGTGACGCCGCCCTCGGGCGTGGCGGTGGGCAGGAAGTAGATGGAGGAGCCCACCTCCAATTCAGGCACGGGCCGGGCCGTCTCCAGCGGCACGAACTCCATGTTCGCCCCCGCGTTGGCCTGGTTCTGGATGGCCTCCGCCCGGGGCTTGTAGCGGTAGACGATGACGTACTCGATGTGCTGGAAGTCCGCGGAGGGCTCCACCACCACGTACTGCTTGTTGGCGTCCATGCCGCGGGTGGACTCGCGCACCGTGCCGATGGGGATGCCCTTGGGGAAGGACATGCCCACGCCGCTGGTCACCACCAGGTCACCCGGGCGGGGCAGGTTGTCGTCGGGCAGGTAGTACATGCGGCACAGGGGCGTGCCGTCCACGCCCAGGGTGCCCGACACGATGCCCTGGTCGCGGCTGGACTGGATCAGCGCCGCGATGGAGGACTCCGAGTCGATGATGGTGCGGACGGTGGACTCGTTCTCCCGCACCGTTTCGGTGTAGCCGATCAGCGACCCGGAGATGGTCACCGCCATGAACTCCTCCAGCCCGTCCGCGCTGCCCTTGTTGATGGTGAAGGTGGAGAAGTAGTTGCCGTCGTACTTGCTGGTGACCAGCGCGCTGACCGGATCCATGCTGCGGTTGGCGTTGATCTCGTCATAGATGTCCTCGTACTGGGCCAGCTGCTGCTGGTATTCCTCCGCCATCATGGCCTGATAGACCAGCCGCTCGTTCTCGGCGCGGAGCTCCTCGTAGGCCTCCTCCAGGGTGGCGCGGAGCTTCAGCCTCCGGAAGTAGCCCGCCACCGATTCGCTCATCCACGAGAAGCCGTTCTGCGTGGGGGTCAGCAGCCGGGACACCACCTCCGAGGGCACCTTCAGCAGACTGCCGGGGAAGGTGGAGGTGTCCAGGAAGTTGGACGCGCCGATCATGACCAGCGTCAGGGCCAGCACCACGGTGATGAGAATCACCACGGCCCGGCGCAGGATGCGGCCCACGGGCTTCTCGGGGGGCATATCGGCCTGCTCCTCAGGCGTGCGGAAGCGGTGCCCGATCAGGGGCAGATGAATCAGGAAGCGGTGCCGGGAGGCGCTGCCGCGCTCCTTGCGCTTTTCCTTCTTGAAGGAGCGGATCCAGCGCTCGGTCTCCTCCCGATCCCGGGGCGCGTCCTCCCGCCCGGCGGATGCGGTGTCCGGGGCGGCGGCGGGGTGTCTGCCGCGCAGCTGCCGGGGGAG
>JAEDKS010000047.1 GCA_016295665.1 Clostridia bacterium | reverse complement strand
CTTCGCGTCCAGGTAACTACGGAAGTCCTTCAGCACAAAGTAGTGGTCGGGGGCATGCCAGCTGGCGCCGTCCAGGATGGCGGACTTCAGCTCTGCCAGCTTGCCGTCCTCGTCGGGGAAGGTGCCGTCGGTCAGCGCGTCCAGCACCCGGTGGATTAGCGGATCGGCCTCGTACAGATCCCGGGGACGGTAGTGGCCCTTCAGGGCGTTCAGCTCATCCACCGTCGCGCCGAAAATGTAGTTGTTCTCCCGGCCCGCCTGCTCCACAATCTCCACGTTCGCGCCGTCGAAGGTGCCCAGGGTCACCGCGCCGTTCAGCATCAGCTTCATGTTGCCGGTGCCGCTGGCCTCGGTGCCTGCAGGCGAGATCTGCTCGGACACGTCCGCCGCGGGGATGATCTTCTCCGCGTAGGAGCAGTTGTAGTTCTGCACAAAGACCACCTTCAGCCGGTCGCTGGTATCGGGGTCGCTGTTGACCAGGGCGGCGATCATGTTGATCAGGTGGATGACGGCCTTGGCCCGGTCATAGCCGGGGGCGGCCTTCGCGCCGAAGATGAACGCTGTGGGGGTGAAGTCCGTCAGCGTGCCGTCCTTGAGCTGGAAGTAGATCGCCAGGATGGACAGCGCGTTCATGAACTGCCGCTTGTACTCGTGCAGACGCTTCACCTGCACGTCGAAGATCATGTCCGGGTCAAGGGCAACGCCCTCCCGCTTGAGGATCTCCGCGGCCAGCTGACGCTTCTTCTCCTTTTTCACGGCGATGAAATCGTCGCACAGCTGATCGTCAATGAAGGGCTTGAGCTGCTCCAGACGGAACAGGTCGGTCAGGAAGCCGTCGCCGATCTTCCCGCTGATGAGCTGGCACAGCTCCGGGTTGCACAGGCCCAGCCAGCGCCGCTGGGTGATGCCGTTGGTCTTGTTCTGGAACCGCTCCGGGTACACGGCATACCAGTCGGCGAACACATCGTCCTTGAGGATCTGGGAATGGATGGCCGCCACGCCGTTGGTGGCGAAGGTGGCGTACACCGCCAGCTGGGCCATGTGCACCGTGCCGTCCCAGATGATGCAGCGGGTGGGCTTCACCTCCAGGCCCTTTGAGGCCATCTCGGCCTTGAAGCGCTCGTCAATCTGCTTGATGATCTCGACGATCTCCGGCACCACCGAGGCCAGTAGCTCCAGGTTCCACTTTTCGAGGGCCTCCTGCATCACCGTGTGGTTGGTGTAGGCGAAGGTCCTGCGGGCAATGAGGAACGCCTCGTCAAAGGTCATGCCCTCCTTCTCCAGCAGGCGGATCAACTCGGGGATGGCCATGACGGGGTGGGTGTCGTTGAGCTGCACCACGTTCTTCTGGGCGAAGAAGGAGAAATCATTGCCATGCACCTGCTTGTAGGTGCGCAGCATGTCCTGCAGGGAGGCGCTCACCAGCACGTACTGCTGCTTGATGCGCAGCTGCTTGCCCTCCTTCTGGCTGTCGTTGGGGTAGAGGAACTTGGTGATGTCCTCGGCCCGGTTCTTATCTGCTGCCGCCGCCACATACTTCTGGTCGTTGAACAGCGGGAAGTCGATCTCGTGCAGGCTCTCGCACTGCCACAGGCGCAGGGTGCCGATGTTCTTCGCGCCGTAGCCGATGACGGGCATATCGTAGGGCACCGCCAGCACGTCACCGGTTTTCATGGACACCACCACCGCCTGGTCGAGCCGGCGGATGCTCCACGGATCACCGAACTTCGCCCAGTCGTCGGGCTCCTCATGCTGGCAGCCGCCCACCCAGCTCTGCTTGAACAGGCCGTAGCGGTAGCGCAGACCATAGCCGGTCAGGGGCACGTCGTGGGTCACGGCGCTGTCCAGGAAGCAGGCAGCCAGACGGCCCAGACCGCCGTTGCCGAAGGCATCGTCCTCGATGTCCTCCATGACGGCGATGTCCACGCCGCGCTCGGCGAGCAGCTTCCTTGCCTCCTCCAGATAGCCCAGGCAGTACAGGTTGTTGTACACCATGCGGCCCACCAGGTACTCGGCGGACAGGTAGTAGGCGTTGCGTTCACCGCTGCGCTTCTCCTCGCAGGCGACCCAGGTGGGGGTCAGCGCCTCCATGGCGGCGGTGGACAGGGCATCGTGCAGCTGCACGGCGTTGGCATCCTTCAGCTGAATGTGCTCGCGGGTCAGCAGCAGGGCCTCGGTGCGGGCAATCAGCTCTCTGGCATTCATCATGTCGATCATCCTTCCTTTTTCAGACGGTTGGTTTCTTCGTTCAGCTGGTAAAGCCGCCGGGCGGTCTCGTCGTCATCGGCGCCGGGCAGCATGCGCCACAGCCAGTTGCCGCCGATGGTGGAGGGCGTGTTCATCCGCGCTTCGCTGCCCAGCCCCAGCACGTCCTGCATGGGAATCACCGCGGTGTCGGCACAGCAGGCCATCACCTCATGGACGAAGGCGGCAGGCGCGTCCTCCAGACGGTCGAAGTGCAGGTACGCCATGGCGTGCTGCCGGGTCTTGTCGTCGGCGCTCTGCAGGAAGCCCAGCACGGTATCGTTGTCGTGGGTGCCCGTGTAGGCGACGCAGTTGGCGGTGTAGTTGCTGGAGAGGTGCGGGTTGTCATCGCCGCTGCCGAAGCCGAAGGTCAGCACCTTCATGCCCGGATAGCCCACGAAGCGCAGCAGCTTCTTCACGCGCTCGTTGACGCAGCCCAGATCCTCAGCGATGATGTTCAGTCCCGGCAGCTTGCGCCGGAAGGTGCGGAACAGGCTCTTGCCGGGGCCGATGATCCACTTACCCTCCCGGGCATTGGGCGCGCCGTGCGCCACGCTGTAGTAGTTGGCGAAGCCGATGAAGTGGTCGATGCGGATGATGTCGTACATCCGGGCCATGTGCGCCATGCGCTCCACCCACCAGCGGTAGCCGTGGAACCGCAGGTACGTCCAGCGGTACAGGGGATTGCCCCACAGCTGACCGTCCTCGGAGAAGTAGTCCGGGGGCACGCCCGCCACGCGAAGTGGCACCAGGTCCTTGTCCAGCTGGAACACCTCGGGGTGGGTCCAGGTGTCGGCGCTGTCCTCCGCCACGTAGATGGGCATGTCGCCAAAGAGCTGGATGCCCAGGCCGTTGCAGTACTGCTTCAGCGCCGTCCACTGCCGGTCGAACAGCCACTGGCAGAAGATGTGGAAGCGAACCTCCTCATCCAGATCCTGCCGGTAGCGCTTCACCGCGTCGGGCTCCCGGCGCTTGATGCCCTCGTCGGGCCACTGGCTCCACATCCGGTCACCGAAGTGATGCTTCACCGCGGTGAACAGCGCGAAGTCCTCCACCCACGCCGCCCGGCGGATAAAGGCCCGGATGTCCTCCAGATGGCTCCGCTCGCTCTGATGGAAGGCGCGGCGCAGCAGCATGCCCTTGTTCTCGCGCACGGCGGGGAAGTCCACCGTGTCCAGCCTCTCCGGGCACAGCTCCTCGCTGTCCTCGTACTGCAGCAGGCCCTCCTCCCGCAGCGCGGCGCAGGAGATCAGCATGGGATTGCCCGCGAACACGCTGCTGCTCTGGTAGGGGGATTCGCCATAGCCCGTGGGGCCCATGGGCAGCACCTGCCAGATGCTCATGCCGCTGCGCTTGATGAAATCCGCAAAGGCGTAGGCTTCCTTCCCCAGGCTGCCGATGCCGCCCGGCCCCGGCAGGGAGGAGATGTGCATCAGGATTCCGCTTTGACGCATGGTCGTTCATCCTTTCGGAGGTAGAATGTATCGGAATCGTTTCCAATAACCTGTCAAAGAATTGCGGATGAAGGGGAATCGGAACCGCTTCATCCGCAGCGGAGATGGAATTACTCCAGCCGGAGCAGCATGCAGCTGACCGGCGGCAGGGTTACGGTCGTCTCCTGCGCCGCCGCGCCACCGACGGTGCCCAGCACCTGCATGCCGGAGCAGGGGAGGTCACCGGCAGCGAGCGCCGCTGCCACATCCACGGTCAGCGCTTCGGTCGGACTGGCGTTGATGATGACCACCACGCGGCTGAAACCGTCTGTCACCTGGAAGCAGCACAGGGCGTCATTCCCGCCGTCCAGCGCGGTCATGGTGCCGCGCTCCAGTTCAGGCGCCTGTCTGCGCAGGGCGATCAGCGCCCGGTAGGTGTTCAGCAGGCTGTCCGAGTCGCCGTCCTGCTCGTCCACGCCCTGCTTCAGCTTCTGGGCCTGATCGGCGTTTGCCGGCGGGTTGCACAGCTGCGCGGGATCCTTGGCGCTCCAGAGCATGGGCAGGCGCTTGTTCTCGTCGGCACCGCTGCCGCCCATGCCCAGCTCCTCGCCGTAGTACACTACCGGGCGACCCGGCAGCAGCAGGTAGAGCATGGCAGCGGTTTTCATCTTGCTGACATCGGAGCGCAGCATGCCGCGCACTCGGGCGATGTCGTGGTTGGTGAGGAAGGGCGCGTCAATGGCGTCCGGCGCAGTTTCATGGAGCCTGGCGTTGTACTGGGCCAGGTAGTTGGCTACGCCCACGCCGCGTCCGTTCAGCGCCCCCTGAAGGAGCACACCCTTCTGGTCGGCGGCGGGGAAGTTGAACAGGCTGTCGATTCCGCTCTCGTAGAGCGCCATCACGGTCTGCTCCGTGTCCCACACCTCGCCCACCAGGTAGCAGTCCGGGTCGTTCGCCTTCGCGGTTTCGCACAGGAAGCGGACAAACTCCGCGCTGGCCCTGCTGGCGCCGGTGTAGTAGCTGGTCACGGCATCCAGACGGAAGCCCTTCACGCCGTGGCCCTGCCAGAAGGCGATGATGCGCGCAAGCTCCTGACGCACGTCCTCGCTGTCCAGGTTCAGGTCGGGCATGTGATAGCCGAAGGAGCCCTCATAGTACCAGTTGGTGTCCGTGACCACATAGGCGCCGCTGCCCTCGGAGAAGTTGTACCAGGACAGGTACGGGCTGTCCGTGCCCGTGCGCAGCGCCTCACAGGCGGCCTTGAACCAGGGATGCTCGGAGGAGGTGTGGTTGACCACCAGGTCCAGCATCACCGAGATGCCCCGCGCCTCGCAGGCCGCCACCAGCTGGTCAAAGTCCTCCAGCGTGCCGAACTCCGGCGCCACAGCGCAGTAATCCAGCACATCGTAGTGGTGATAGCTGGGGGAGGGGTGGATGGGCGTCAGCCAGAGGCGGCTCACGCCCAGGGATTCGATGTAATCCAGCCTGCTGATGATGCCCTGCAGATCACCGATGCCGTCCCCGTTGGCGTCTGCGAAGGAGCCGACGAAGATCTCATAGGTGACGCCGGAGGCTGCGGGCGCTCCCTGACCTTCCTCCGCCAGGGAGCAGCCGCACAGCAGCACCAGTACGGTCAGCAGGCAAGCCAGCCGGCGCATCAGCCCTTCACCGAGCCGCCGGTGATGCCTTCCACGTAGAATTTCTGCATGATGAAGAACAGCACAGAAATCGGGATGGACACCAGCACGCCGCCGGCACAGAACTGAGCGAAGTAGTTGTTGCGGTTCACCTTGTCCACCATGGCGAACAGGCCCATGGCCACGGTCTTGTTGGCGTTGGAGGACAGCATGATGCTCGCGAACACGAAGTCCATCCAGGGGGCCAGGAAGGAGTTGATGACCGTGTAGACGATGATGGGCTTGGACAGGGGCACGATGATCTTGTAGAACACCGTGAACTCATTGGCGCCCTCCAGATAGGCGGCCTCGCGCAGGCTCTTGGAGATGGTGTCAAAGAAGCCCTTGGCGATCAGGTAGCCCAGACCGGAGCCGGCGGAGTACACGATGATCATGCCCACCTTGTTGTCCGTCAGGCCGATGTTCTTCATGATGAAGTACACGGCGATCATGGACAGGAAGCCGGGGAACAGGTTCATGATGATGGCGGCGTTCATGAGGGGCTTGCGCATCTTAAAGCGCATGCAGCTCATGGCGTAGGCGACCATCAGCACGAAGATGGAGGAGATGATGCAGGTGAACACGGCGATGATGAACGTGTTCATGAACCACTGCGGGAACTGGCTGACGGAGCTGGAATCAGCGGTCAGCAGGTCAACGTAGTGCTGCAGGGTGTAGGCCTTCGGGAAGAAGGAGGAGATGTTGGGCCCCTTGTCGATGCCGAAGGAGCACAGCACCAGCCACAAAATCGGGATCAGCCAGAAGATGGCCAGGAAGGCCAGCACGACGTGGCGGATGATGAGACGCACGGTTTTGCTCATTGGAAGGTCGCCTCCTTGTCACCCTTAATCAGCTGATTGAAGGCCAGCAGCGTCAGAATCGCACAGACAACGAACACCAGAATGCCGATGACCGAGGCCATCTTGTAGTTGCTCTGCTCCTGGGTCAGGCGGTACAGCCAGGTCACCAGCAGGTCAACCTCCTTGGCGTTGGCGGAGGCCATCATCTGGTCGGTGGAGGTGTAGACGTCCTGCGTGAGCAGGTAGATGACGTTGAAGTTGTTGATGTTGGCGACCATGCTGTTCACCAGGGAAGGCCCGGTCACGAACAGGATGTAGGGCATGGTGATGGACTTGAAGGACTGCCACGCGTTGGCACCGTCGATCTTGGCGGACTCCAGAATGTCCGTGGGGATGTTGAGCAGCACGCCGTAGGCGATCAGCATCTGGTAGGGGATGCCGACCCACATGTTGATGAGGATGATCATGGGCTTGGCCCAGCGCGCATCCGTCAGGAAGGGGATGTAGTTGGTCTGAATGGCGCCGATGCTCTTCAGCCAGTCGGTGAGGCCGATGTTGGCGCAGATGGTGTTGACGATGCCCTGATCATTGAAGAAGTTGCGCACCAGCAGCAGGGACACGAACTGCGGAACGGCGATGGCGATCATGAACAGGGTGCGCCACAGCTTCTTGCACTTGGTGTTCTTGTTGTTGATGAACATGGCGAGCAGGATGCCGCCGAAGTAGCAGGTCAGGGTCGCGAACACGGCCCAGATCAGCGTCCAGGTCAGCACCTTCACGAAGGCATAGCCGAAGGCGCCGTTGGCAGACATGTCAAACAGGGCATTGAAGTTGTTCCAGCCCACCCAGGTGAACAGGTTGGCGGGCACCAGGTGGTTGCGGTCGTAGTTGGTGAAGGCGATGCAGATCATCACGATCAGGGGCACGATGGTGAACATCACCACGCCCAGCACCGGCAGCGACAGCAGCGTGCGGTGGAACTTGACGTTGAAGCAGTCCGCCAGGTCGTCGCGGAAGGAGTTGACGTGCTTGCCGCTGGCGGCGGTGACCTCCACGTCGCGGGCGTTGCGGATGTTGCGCAGCCACAGCACCACGGCGGTGATGGTGATGAGGATACCGATGATGCCGAACAGAAGGATCATGAAGGAGTTGTCATAATCGTTCCATTCGTTCTTCATGGTCTCGGGGTTGAAGGTCTTCTGCGCCTTGATGGTGCCGAGGGTGCCCAGCTTGCTCATGTAGGGCCAGAACACACCGGGAATGGCCCAGAGCAGCACGGCCTGCACCAGGGTGATCAGAAAGCCCTTGACATACTGCTTCCGGGCGAAGCAGCTGCTGCCGCAGATGAGGGCCGACAGCTTCACCCAGATGTCACCGTCGCGGAAGGCCTGCAGGACCTGCGGAAAAAGTGCTTGGAGGAATAGGTGCTCTGCTTGGACAGGGCATGATCCATGATCGTCCGCGCTCCTCTCTATGCTTGAATGTGTCATTGGTAACCTGCACAGTGGAAGAAAATCCTATTCTGAAAAAGTGCCTGTTGGCTCTGATGGAAAAGGAGCCGCTCCGCTCCCGAAGTATGAAACCCGGAAGAGGAGCGGCTGGGGTGCGCTGACTGGACTTACTGGATGGGAGCGGCGGTGATGCCGGTCACAGCGTTGTCCAGCAGGGTCTGCAGGTCGGTGCCGTCGGCGTTGCCGTTGACCAGGATCTTGCCCAGGGTCTCGGCGTTGGCCCAGTAGTTGTCAGCCACGCGCTGCACATCGGCATAGGCAGCCTGAGCGGCCAGAGCGGCGATGGCGGGGGCGGACTTGACGATCTCGGAGGAAGCGGCCTCGACGTTGGAGGGACCCTCGGCGCGGATCTCGAAGCGGCCCATCTGGTTCTCATAGTTGGTCATGAACTCGGCGAACATCATGGCCTCGCCCACGTTCTCGGAGAAGGGGTTCACGCCCACCAGCTTGAAGCCGGCGAAGGAGCCCATCTGAACCTGCTGACCCGCCACGGTGTAGGTGGGCAGCTTGCAGGCGGCGTAGTTCTCGCCCCAGGCTTCGGCAGCCACGTTGGCGTTCCAGGTGCCGGACACGCCAGCGATGATGGAGCCGTCCTTCACGCCGGTCACGAAGGGATCGGAGTCAGCGTTGGTGAAGCCGGGGTTGGCGCAGATGGCCAGGATGGCCTCAGCGACCTGCACGCCGGTGATGGCGGTGTCGGTGGCGTTCCAGTTGCAGGAGTTGGTGATGCCGTCCTCGTTAATGTGCATCTCCAGACCAGCGCCCTGGAAGAAGGAGTACAGGTACCAGCCGTTGGACACGGGGAAGCCAACCTTCTTGCCGGCAGCGGCGGCGATCTCCATCATCTTGTCCAGGGACTGCACGTCCTCCTCGGTGAAGTACTCCTTGTTGTAGAACATGAAGTAGCCGTTGGAGGCGGTGGCAGGATAGGCGTACAGCTCGCCGTCCTTGGAGGCAGCCAGCACCACGGTGGCGTCAGCGCCGCCGTTGGCAGCGACGATCTCGTCCGCGTCGATCATGACCTGCTGCAGCGCGCCGGCGGCATACAGATCGTTGAACTGGTCATCGGCGAAGGTGAACACATCGGCAGCAGCCTCGGGGTCAGCCAGCACGGTGGACTTGCAGTCGCCCTCGGAGACGATGTTCACGTCGATGGTGTAGTTGTTATCGGGATGAGCGGCCTTGTAAGCGTCGATGACGCCGTTGATCCACTCGATGTCCGCGTTGTCGCCGACCCACACCTTGAGGGTCACGTCCTCAGCCAGCGCGCAGGAGCCGACCATCGTCAGCGCCAGCGTCAGAGCCAGAACCATAGCCAGGAACTTTTTCATTGGGAATTCCTCCTTTTATTCTCACACGGCTTTCGCCGTGCGGAGTACAGAATGAATGGTGTGCGGGTTTCAGCAAAACGATTCCCGCATCAGCAGCTCGGACGACACCACCACATGCCGGGGCGGCGCGCCGTTTTCCAGCATGTCGGTCAGCACCTCCACGGTCTGCCCGGCGATCTCGTCCACGGGCTGCACCACGGTGGTCAGCCGGGGCACGAAGTACTTGCCCAGCTCGGTGCCGTCAAAGCCCACCACGCTGACATCCTCCGGAACCTGCCGCCCGATGTCGTGCAGCGCCCGGCACACGCCCATCGCCACCGTGTCCGCCATGCAGAACACCGCGGTGGTGTCGCCCTTGAGGGCGAAGAAGGCGCGGGTGGCGTCGTAGGCATCCTTCAGGGAGAAGCGGGTCTCCACATAGCGGCTCTCGTCGAACGTGCAGCCGCAGGCCCTGCAGGCATCCAGCACGCCCTGATAGCGCAGGGCGTGGCAGTCGTCGCCGGTGCGGTCGCCGCCGAACACGGCGATGCGCCGGTGTCCACTTCGCAGCAGGGCCACCATCGCCTCGCGGCTCATGGCCCGGTCGTCGATGGTGACCGAGGAGGCCCGCTCCAGCAGGGTGCCGGCGGTGGACACCGTGGCGAACACCATGGGCACGTCCACCCCGTCCATCACCCGGGCGCGACCGTCGATGCGGCTGCCCACGAAGATGAAGCCCTTCACCCGCTTCTCGTGGTAGAGTCGCAGGGCAGTCTGGAACTCGTCCGCCTTCTCGTCGATGAACTCGGTCACATAGGTGAAGTCGCTGCTGACGGTGCGCTGCAGGATGGCCTCCGCCAGGGCGTTCAGGAAGGGGTTCAGCCGTCCGCGGAGGATGACCGCGACCACATCGCTCTCGGCCTGCTTCAGCCCGCGGGCGTTGGCGTTGCCCACGAAGTGGCAGTCCTGCATGATGCGCTCCACACGCTCACGGGTCTCGCGGTTCACGTCCGGACGGTGGTTGAGCACACGGGAGACCGTGGTGACGCTCACGCCGGACAGCCTTGCGATATCCTTGATGGTGTAGATCTTCATGACGCCCTCCTGCCTGCCCGTCAGTGTCCACACCTGAGACCGCCCTCCTGCGCTCGTGGGGGACATTCGGCTGGTACCGTTATCGGTAACGTTTCCAGTTTGGGGTAAAAAACCTGCTCAAGTTGGCAATCTTCCTTTTTTTGCGGCGCGGAAGCGAACCTCCGGCACCGCATATCGTTCAGCATGAACAGGAAACAATCCATCGGGAAGCACCTTGGATGTGCCTCTCCTCTTTGAGCAACTGTATCTTACCACAGCTGTGGTCGAATGTCTACCATTTTCCCCAAATTTAACACAAATGTAATCTTTCTATGGTATCCTGTATCTGAAACCCGGGTAGAGGGGTGCGGGGGATGCCGTGTTCTCACCAAATTCTCATGCAGCCCGGGGGAATCTGTGGTATAATGCTGTCAGGCGATGCAGAAGGGAGGCGGTCGGATGACCGAGAACAAGAACGTATCCGCGCCCCGGAGGATGCTGGACAGCGCCCTGCGCATGGTGAAGGGCGACAACACCACGCAGCTCATGGAGCAGTTCACCGCCGAGATGACCCTGGTGGCGGAGGGGCTGTGCGAGGATCAGAGCAAGCTCCGGGCGGAAGCGGAGAACCTCGGGCGGGAGCTCGACCGCCGCACGCAGCGCATCGAAAGCGAGCAGCAGGCGCAGGAGACCGCGCTCCGGGAAACGCAGCAGGCGCTGGAGCGGCGGCTGGACGCGCTGGAGAGCCGCGCCGCCGCCCTGGAGGAGCAGCTGCGGGCCCGTCAGAAGCCGGACAGGCCTCCCCGCCAGAAGCTGCTCTCGCAGCTGACGGTGCTGGTGGGCATCGTCTGCGGCAGCTGGGTGCTGGTGACGATTCTGAACCTGTTCCGGTGAAGCCGGAGCAGTCCCCGGGCTTATTTATTGAAGGAACACAGGCTGAACGGCCTGCGGAGGACATGACGATGAAGAGCTACGAGCAGATGCTGAAGGAATACCGGGGCCGCCGGAAGGAAACCGTGGTGGACAGCCTGGCGGCGGGCCTGACTTGCGTGGATGATCTGGCGGTGGAGGCCGGGCTGCTGGAGCAGACCGGGGAGCTGGCGGAGACCGCCGGCAATCTGTGCGGCGCGCTGCCCTTTGTGGTGATCGCCGCCACTGAGGGTGCCAAAATGGTGACCCGGTCCAAGCCTGTGCGCACCGGGCTAAGGGACGGCGCCTTCCGCATGGTCAAGACAGGTGTCGCCATGGGGGTCGGGGCGGTGGTCGCGGCCTCGGTCAGCGCATGGGCGGCGGTGCCCGCTGCGGTGGGGGTGCGGACGGTGTTTGACCGCTGCAAGTCCCGGGCGCTGACCGGCGTCCGGGTACAGGGGCGTATCCGCCGCCTGCAGGAGCTGAACGAGCACATCCGCACCGCGGACGGGCAGGAGCACATCGAGGCGCCGGGCGCCGTGCCCCAGGACGCGCTGACCGTGGAGTGAACCGGCGGCGCCGTCACGCGAAAAGGAGCCTTTACCAGCCATCGGCCCGCAAAGACTCCGGGTCAGGGCCGATGGCTGAATTTCGCTCAAACCATCCGACGGGGAGAGGCTGCACAAGCCCTGAGCTGCTGCTCTGCGGCTGTTCCGCGGCTGCGATCAGTTTCCCGTCCTGACCTGGGGATAGCATGTGCGGAGATCAGGTGGATGATGCCTGGGAAATCATGGATTTCATCGGCCGGCGGAAAAAACTTTCCGCCGATTTTTTTGTGCGGCAGGGATTCCGGGATGGATGTGGAATCAATAACGTTTGCCGCTCATTGGGAGAGCGGCGAGCAAACGTGATGGAGTGATTGCATGCCCTTATCGCTGAATCAGCTCAGGGAACTGCTGGACGAGGAAAGCTATCAGTCGGGTGTCGCCATGTTTGGGCGGGGCGAGTGGCGGGAGGAGATGGCATCGGCGGAGCGCGCGGTCTATATGGTCGGACACACCCCCTTGCACCGCGTGGGCCTGAGTGCCCGTCAGAACCCTTCGTGCTCCTGCACGGAAAGCCTGATGCGCGGGGTCTGCCGGCACATGGTCACCGCCCTGCTGGCGGCGCAGCGCTCCGGCGCGCTGGAGCACCTGCTCCGCACCCGCGCCGCCAACGCCGCGCCGGAGCTGCTCTCGGTGATGGAGTCGGCGCTGCCGCAGGACGGCACGCTGAACCTGGAGGTCACGCTGCTGGAGGAGCGGCAGCTGTCGGGCTTTCCGAATCTGCGCATCGGTCTGCGGATCGGGGAGGGGCGGCTGTACGCGGTCAAGAGCATTCCGGCCTTTCTGGAGGCCATGGACGCGGGCACGCCCATGAGCTTCGGCAAGGGCTTCGAGTACCGCCCGGAGTGGATGCGCTTTTCCCCCGAGACGCTGACGCTGCTGGGGATTCTGCGGGCGCTCTGTCAGGCGCAGAAGGCGGTGGGCGCCACGATCAAAACGGCGGATCAGCGCCTGCTGCCCCTGCCGCCCGCCTACGCCGGGATGGTGCTCAGGGCGCTGGGCACCATGCCCTTCGTGCTGGAGCAGAACGGGCACCGGCACCAGGTGCGGCGGGTCATGCAGGGCAGGCTGCAGCTGGGCTTCCGGCTCACGGGGGACTACCGTGGGGTCACGGTGACGGGCATCCTGCCCCGGGACATCGAGCCCCTGACGCCCGACTGCGCCTATGCCGCTCTGGGCGCCACGGTGGTGGAGGTGCCCCAGGAGCAGCGGGCCATCTTCCGGGTGCTGTGGAAGAATCAGGCGGACGGGCGGAGCAGCTTCGTCTACACCATGCGGGAGACACCCCGGGTCATCGGTGATCTGCTGCCCTACCTGCGGCTCTGCGGCATGGTGGAGATGGACGGCAGCCTGCTGGGCATGCTGGAGAAGCAGCCGCTGAAGGCCAGCGTCTATCTGGATCGGGACGGGGATGACGTGGTGGCCCGCACCCGGTTCTGCTACGGCGAGCGGGACATTGATCCCTTCGACGAGGTGCCCCTGCCCGAAACGCTGGGCCGGGGCGAGAAGCTGCTGCTGCGGGACGCGGCGGGGGAGCGGCAGGTGCTGGACGTGCTGGGCAGCTACGGCTTCCATGTGGGCCGGGGCCGCGTCTATCTGAGCGGTCAGGAGGCGGTGTACAGCTTCCTCTGCGACGGCGTGCAGCATCTGCAGGAGCGCTGCGAGGTGTTCCTGAGCCGCGACTTCCGGAAGATGAAGCCCCGCAAGCCCCTGCTGAAGGGCAGCATGCGGCTGAACAGGGGCCGGGTGGAGCTGATGTTCACCGACAACGGCGTGCCCGCGGAGGAGATCATGGGCATCATGGAGGCGCTGTCCCGGCACCGGCGCTACTTCCGGCTCAAGGACGGCTCCTTCCTGGATCTGAGCGACATGGATGAGTGGCAGAGCGTCGCGGACACGGTGGTGGAGGCGGGGGCTGCCGAGGGGAAGCCCGTGCCGGAGGAGGGCATGATCGCCCTGGGCGGCTACCGGATGTACTACCTGACGAGCCTGCTGGACAGCATCAGCGTGCCGGTGGAGATCGGCGGCGACGTGCGTGGCGCGGTGGAGGCGCTGCTGAATCCGGACGAGGGGGACATGACGCTCCCGCAGGGGCTGAGCCTGCGCCCGTATCAGCAGCGGGGTTTCCGCTGGCTGAGGACGCTGGATCAGCTGCACATGGGCGGCGTGCTGGCGGACGACATGGGACTGGGCAAGACCGTGCAGGTCATCGCGCTGCTGAAGGCGGGGCGGGAGGCAGGCAGAACGGCGCTGGTGGTTTCGCCCACCTCCCTGACCTACAACTGGCTCAGCGAGATCGAGCGCTTCGCACCGGAGATGAGCGTGATGGTGCTCTCCGGCACCGGCGCGCAGCGGGCGAGCCAGATCGAGCATGTGAAGAAGGCGGGGGACGTGGACGTGCTGATCACGTCCTACCCGCTGATTCGTCGGGACATCGAGCTGATGCGGGACATCCGCTTCCGCTATGTGATTCTGGACGAGGCCCAGCAGATCAAGAACGCCGGCAGCGTGGGCGCCCTGGCGGTGAAGCAGCTGCAGGCCGATGCCCGCTTTGCCCTGACCGGCACGCCCATGGAGAACTCCATCGGGGAATTGTGGAGCATCTTCGACTTCGTGCTGCCCGGCTATCTGGGGAGCTACGCATCGTTCCTGCGGCGCTATCAGGACGCGGGGGAGCTGGATGACCTCCGGCGCCGGGTGCGTCCGTTCCTGATGCGCCGGCTGAAGAAGGATGTGCTGACCGAGCTGCCGGACAAGATCGAGCAGGTGCTGACGGCGCAGATGACCCAGGAGCAGCAGAAGGTCTATCAGGCGGTGATGGAGCGCCTGCGTCCCCGGGTGGATCGCGTGATGAGCGAGAAGGGGCTGGGGCGCGGCAGAACCGAGGTGCTGGCCTGCATGACCGAGCTGCGGCAGGTGTGCTGCCATCCGTCCCTGGTGCTGGAGGACTACGGCGGCTCCTCCGGCAAGATGGAGCTGCTGATGGACCTCCTGCCCGGCGCGCTGGCCTCCGGGCGGCGGGTGCTGCTGTTCAGCCAGTTCACCAGCATGCTGAAGATTCTGCTGCGCCATCTGGAGGCATCGGGCATCACCTGCATGTACCTGGACGGGGAGACTCCCTCCGGCAGTCGGCTGGAGATGACCGAGCGCTTCAACGCGGGCCATGGTCAGGTGTTCCTCATCTCGCTGAAGGCGGGCGGCACGGGCCTGAACCTGACCGGCGCCGACCTGGTCATTCACTACGACCCCTGGTGGAATCCCGCCGCCGAGGATCAGGCCACCGACCGTGCCCACCGCATCGGACAGACCCGCAAGGTGGAGGTGTGGCGTCTGGTGACCCACGACTCCATCGAGGAGCAGGTGGTGGCGCTGGGGCAGCGGAAGAAGGCGCTGTTCGATCAGCTCATCACCCCCGGCGAGGAGCTGGTGACGGCGCTGACCGAGGCGGA
>JAEDKS010000232.1 GCA_016295665.1 Clostridia bacterium | reverse complement strand
GACGAGACGAAGGTCACCGACCACCACGCGCTGATTCCCACCGCCCACCGGGTCAACCCCGCCACCTTCACCGAGGACGAGCGGCAGCTGTACGATCTGGTGGCCCGGCGCATGCTGGCGGCGTTCTATCCGCCCTGCGAGTACGACGCCACCCGCGTCATCACCCGGGTCGAGGAGGAGACCTTCCGCACCACGGGCCGGGTGGTGCTGCAGAACGGCTGGCGGGACGTGCCGCCCCTGGCCCATCCGCCCGCGCCCCGCAAAAGGAGCAAGGCAGCGGACAGTCAGGAGGAGGCGCAGCTGCCGCCCCTGAAGGAGGGCGACATGCGCACCGTCCGCGCCACCGCCATCAAGGAGGACGCCACCAAGGCCCCGCCCCAGCACACGGACGCCTCCCTGCTCGCCTCCATGGAGAGCGCGGGCAAGGAGCTGGAGGACGAGGAGCTGGCCCGGCAGATGAAGGGCAGCGGCATCGGCACCCCCGCCACCCGCGCCGCCATCATCGAGCGGCTGCTGAAGGTGGGCTACTGCGAGCGGAAGGGCAAGAACCTGATCGCCACGGACAAGGGCGTGCAGCTCATCGCCATCATGCCCGGGGAGATCACCTCGCCGGAGCTGACCGGGCGGTGGGAGCTGGCGCTGGATCGCATCACCGACGGGCAGCAGGACGCGGAGAGGTTCATGGAGAGCATCCGCAAGTTCTCCTCCTTTCTGGTGGAATACGCCCGGAACACCAGCCCCACGCTCCAGTTCGCGGACGATGGGCGCCGCGCCCGCCGCCAGCAGTCCCTGACCCGCTCCGGCAGGGCCGTGGCGGACTGCGCCTGCCCCCTGTGCGGGGAGGGGCGCGTGCTGGAAACCGCCCGCAGCTTCCTGTGCAGCCGCCTCTCCGAGGGCTGTCACTTCACGCTGTGGAAGGACTGCCTGACCCCCGGCGGCGGCCCGGAGCTGAGCGCGAAGCTGATTCAGCTGCTGCTGGACAGGCACGAGGTGCGCGGCTCCACCGGCACCATCGTCATGAACGATCAGGTCGTGTCCTTCTGGCCACAAGGCAGCGACCGGGCCACCGTGACCCGGCCCCTCACCTACGAGAAGAAGCAGCCCTGACGGGCATCCGGACAGGCATCCAATCGAAATGACAAGGGAGGCAGGTACCATGTCCCTGAAAGACACAGCGAAGCGCATCGACCGCCGCTTCGGCATCACCGCCGCCGGCTCCTCCATCCGCGTGGAGGTCATGGCGGGCCTGACCACGTTCTTCGCCATGGCCTACATTCTGATGGTCAACGCCGGCATGCTCTCCGCGATTCCCGGCGTCAGCTACGGCGCCATCTACATCGCCACCGCCCTCTCCGCCGTGGTGGGCACCGTGTGCATCGGCCTGCTGGCGAACCTCCCCCTGGCGCAGGCCTCCGGCATGGGGCTGAACGCCTACTTCACCTACACGGTGGTGCTGGGCATGGGCTTCACCTATGCCAACGCACTGGTGCTGGTGCTGCTGGACGGCGTGCTGTTCATCCTGCTCACCGTCACCGGGCTGCGCCGGATGATCTTCCAGGCCATTCCGCGCACCGTGCGCATCGCCATTCCGGCGGGCATCGGGCTGTTCATCGCCTTCCTCGGCATGCAGAACGCGGGGCTCATCGTCCAAGACGGGGCCACGCTGGTGGGCCTGACCTCCTTCAACGTGCTGCAGGGCAGCTGGGGCGGGATGATGCCGGTGGTGGTCACGCTGCTGTCGCTGCTGCTGATCTTCGTCCTGAGCCACCATCAGGTCAAGGGGGCCGTGCTCATCGGCATTCTGGGCGGTGCCGGGATGTACTACGCGCTGGGCTATGCCACGGTGCCCGGCTTCTCGGCGGCCCTGACGCTGACCAGCCCCGGGGAGGCCTTCCGGGACTTCTTCCAGCTCTCCTTCCTGAAGGTGCTCACCGAGGGCTTCAACTTCCTGCCCTACGCGGAGGCCCACGGGGTCGCCGCCACGGTGCTGGGCATTGGCACCTCCGCGCTGGCGCTGTGCATGGTGGACATGTTCGACACCATCGGCACGCTGTATGGCGCCTGCGCCCGGGGGCACATGCTGACCCCCGAGGGCGAGGTGCCCCGGATGAACCGGGCCATGCTCTCCGACGCCATCGCCACCACCGCCGGTGCCCTCTGCGGCACCTCCACCGTGTCCACCTTCGTGGAATCCGCCTCCGGTGTCGCCGAGGGCGGACGCACCGGCCTGACCTCCCTGGTCACCGCCGCGCTGTTTCTGCTCGCCATGTTCCTCAGCCCCGTCGCGGCGCTGATTCCCTCCTGCGCCACCTCCGCCGCGCTCATCTACGTGGGGGTGCTGATGCTCTCCGGCATCCGGGAGATCGAGTGGAGCGACCTGTCCGAGGCGCTCCCCGCCTTCCTGACCATGGTCATGATGCCCTTCACCTGCAACATCTCCTTCGGCATCGCCTTCGGGCTCATCAGCTATGCCGTGCTCCGGCTCTGCACCGGAAGGCGCCGGGAGGTGCGCGCCGGCACCTGGGTCATCGCCCTGCTGTTCCTGGTGATGCTGCTGCTGACCCACTGAGCCGCAAACCGCACACGAAAAAAGTGGCTCGCGCCACTTTTTTCATGCCATGGTATGGTTCAGCCCTCGCTGTCCTTCAGCTCCTTCAGGTACCGCATGAGCGCGTCCCGCCAGTCGGGCAGGGGCACGAAGCCGTTTTCCACCAGCTTGCGCCTGTCCAGGCGGCTGTTGAAGGGCCGGGCGGCGCGGCTGACGCCGTACTCCGCGGTGGTCACGGGCAGCACCTGCACCGCGCAGCCCGCCTGACGGAAAATCTCGCAGGCGAAGTCGTACCAGCTGATGTAGCCGCCCTCGTTGGTGGCGTGGTAGGTGCCGTAGCGGTCGGTGACGATCATGTCCAC
>JAEDKS010000231.1 GCA_016295665.1 Clostridia bacterium | reverse complement strand
CGAAGCGCTGCTCGCGCTGGGTGCCCGGGCCGCCCGGATGAGCGGCAGCGGCTCGGCGGTGTTCGGCGTGTTCGATGACGCGGAAACCGCCCGCCGGGCCGCCGCCACCCTGCGCCCCCGCTGGCAGCGCACCCACCTGTGCCAGAGCTGCCGGGAAAGCCTGACGCAGCTGGAACCCTGAGCCGGAACGCCTTGGCGTCACGCGCCGGGAACAGAATCGAACAGGGGCATACCGTTCGGTACTCGGTGTGATTGCGCTTTGTTCATGTCTGCCTCCTCTTCCTGGCCTTGAACAATGCTTTGGGGGCTCTTCACGGAAAGTGAAAAACTCCCGCTTCTCACGAGAGTTCTTTTGCATGGTCTGACCTATAACCTGCGTCGGTTGGAGATTTTGTTGATCGCCGAGGAGCCACCGGGCTCCTTCGGCCTTTTACCCCTGTATTCCGGCGCATACAAAAGCGCCCCGCAGCAGTCTGTCTGCGGGG
Organism: Clostridia bacterium; assembly: GCA_016295665.1. Lineage (GTDB taxonomy): Bacteria > Bacillota > Clostridia > Christensenellales > Aristaeellaceae > HGM11604. The sequence goes on along the minus strand of JAEDKS010000231.1, from coordinate 2,456 downwards.
CGCTCGTGAGAACCGTCTTATCGCGTCAGCTGCCACACCGCCGCGTCGTGGGGCGCGAGGCGGGCGGTCAGGGTGTCGACATCCGCGACCGGGCTGTTCGTCCACAGCTCCGTGCCGCGCAGCGTGGTCATCTCCAGCGCCGACGCGGGCAGGCGAATCTCCCTCGTCTCGTCGGAGAGGTTGAACAGAGCCGTGTACAGCCCCTGGCCGTCCTTGCGCGGCGCGACCCAGGCGCTGGCCTCCGGGGTGGTGAACAGCGGATGGGCACAGTGGGTCTCGCGCTCGATGGCAAGCAGCGGCCCGTTGGTCAGCAGCGCAAGCGTGAATGCGTCCAGCTTCGTCAGCTCGCTGCCGATCATCAGCGGGGAGCGCATCATGCACCAGAGGGTCATCATGGTGCGCTGCTCGGCCTCGGTGAACTTCGTGCGGTCATCGGGATCGGTGCACTGACGCAGCGCGCCCACGGGCAGCATATCCGCGTCGGGCCAGTGACCGGGGCCGGCGTGGATGCACCACTTCTCCGCCCGCTCGAACATGCCCTTCAGCAGCTGCCAGTCATCCCAGAAGTCGTCGGTGATGCGCCACATGTTGGCGTAGCGCTTCAGATGCTCGGCCTGCTCCAGCGGCGCGGGGCCCGGGGACAGAGACAGCACGATGTCCCGCCCGCAATGGCGGCAGGCCTCGGAGATCAGCTCAATCTCCCGCTGGCAGTGGGGATATTCCCGGGCGATGTCGTCGCACTTGACGAAGTCCACGCCCCAGGACGCGTACAGCCGGAAGATACTGTCATAGTACGCCCGGGCGCCGGGGGTATCGCAGCGCAGACCGTACATGTCGGGGTTCCAGGCGCAGATGGAGTTGGGGTTGGCGACCTGGTCACAGGTGCAGTCGCTGCCCTCGATGGGCAGATGGCGATGGGCCGCCATGCGGGGCATGCCGCGCATGATATGGATGCCGAACTTGAGCCCGAGGCCGTGCACGTAGTCCGCCAGGGGCTTGAAGCCGGCACCGTTCGCGGCGCTGGGGAAGCGGTTCACCGCCGGCATCAGCCGCCCGTAGGCGTCCATCTCCAGCGGCGCGAAGGGGACATAGGCATGGCTGGAGGCGGTGGGCTGATACCATTGGATGTCCACCACGATGTACTCCCAGCCGAAGGGGGCCAGACGGCGGGCCATCTCGTCGGCGTTGCGGCGGACGATGTCCTCGGTGACGGCGGCGCCGTAGCAGTCCCAGCTGTTCCAGCCCATGGGGGGATTCTGGGCGATCATGGGTGATTACCTCCTGCATGTGGTCTTGAGTGGGGTCAGGATAAGAGTTATCCGGGCGGGGGTGGTATTCCTGCCAAACGGGCGGATTTTTCGGCGCAGATTGCCAGAATACAGAAGAAATACTTGCACAGACGTTCAAATGATGTTATATTGTATCCTGCCATCCGCCGGATTCCTGTCCGGCGCGCAAAGGACGGGAGGTTGTACCCATGCCGAATTTCAATCTGCCGGACAGCGTCTTTGAGGGCGCCGCTGCCCGCTTTCCCACGCCCTTCCATCTGTATGACGAGGCGGGCATCCGCGAAAACGCACGCCTGCTGAACCGGGCCTTCGCCTGGTGCGAGGATTTTGAGGAGTACTTTGCTGTGAAGGCGCTGCCGAATCCTGCCATCCTGCGCATCCTGCGGGAGGAAGGCTGCGGCGTGGACTGCTCGTCGGAAACGGAGCTGATGCTGGCGGAGGCCGTAGGCTTCTCGGGAAGGGACATCATGTTCTCCGCCAACGCCATGCCCGACGAGGAGCTGGCCCATGCCCGGCGGCTGGGCGCCTTCGTGAACCTGGACGACATTAGCCACATCGCCATTCTGGAAAAGCACGGCGGCATCCCGGAAACCATCTGCTGCCGCTATAATCCGGGCGGCGACTTCACCATCGGCACCCAGATCATGGGTAACCCCGGCGAGGCCAAGTACGGCTTCACCTACGCCCAGCTGCAGGAGGGGCTGAAGCAGCTGAAGGCGCTGGGGGCAAAGCGCTTTGGCCTGCATGCCTTCCTGTCCAGCAACAACACGGACAACAACTACTATCCCACCCTGGCGAAGATTCTGTTCACCTGCGGGCGTGACCTGGCGGAGGAGACGGGGCTGGAGCTGGCCTTCGTGAATCTGTCCGGCGGCATCGGCATTCCGTACCGCCCCGAGCAGGAAAAGACCGATGTGCTGCAGGTGGGCGAGGCGGTGCGCCGGGCCTACGAGGCCGTGTTCCCGGAGGGGGGCGTGGCCATCAAGACGGAGCTGGGCCGCTGGATGACCGGCCCCATGGGCTGGCTGGTGAGCCACGCCACCCACCACAAGGACACCTACCGGCACTACATCGGTCTGGATGCCTGCGCCGTGAACCTGATGCGCCCGGCGATGTACGGCGCGTACCACCACATCACCGTCTGCGGCAAGCGGGACTGGCCCTGCG
>JAEDKS010000230.1 GCA_016295665.1 Clostridia bacterium | reverse complement strand
ACAGCATTCGCTACGCTCTGCGAGTTAGTGGGCAGGGTCGGGGCAGGCGGCACGGGCGCGTGGATGCGGCGGCGCGGGGGAGTGGCGCGGGGTACCACAGCATTCGCTACGCTCTGCGAGTTAGTGGGCGGGGTCGGGCGAGTGGCTCGAACACGCTCCAGCGGCGGTGCGGGGAACGCGGCCTGTGCGCGCTCCGGCGGCGCTTCCGCTCCTGCCGCATGGAGAAAAAATTCTTCCGGCAGCGGCAGGAATGTTCCGGATGGGGAAGAAATGAAAGTAGGGGTTGAAGGTACTTCAGGGGAGAACTTGCAGGCGCTGACGGCACACGCGGGATGCTGCCGGGGCACCCGGACACGCCGGGGCTCCCGGTCGCCGGGGGCTCCCGGCCTACGGCACCCGGATGCCGCCGGTGAGGAGGTTCGATGAATGATGGAGAACACGATGAGAAAGGTGCTGGTGCTCACCACGAGCACCGGCGGGGGACACAACGCGGCGGCGCGGGCGCTGGTGGAGGCGCTCGGGACGCGCGGGGTACAGGCCCGGGTACAGGACTGCATGGCGCCCGTGGGGAAGCGCTTCTCGCGGGGGGTCAGCCGGGCGTATGTGTCGCTGGTGCAGCGCAGACCCGATATGTTCGGGCGCGTGTACCGGCTCGGGCGGTGCGTCAGCGACTGGGAGGCCAGGCGCGGAATCACCTCGCCCGTGTATCTGTTCAATGTGGGCTGCTCAGGCAGGCTCCGGGCGCTCCTGCAGCGGGAGCAGCCCGATGCGGTGCTCTGCACCCATCTCTACGCCGGGCAGATGATGACCCACCTGCAGCGCCACGGCGGCTTTGGCGGGCTCAGCGCCTTCGTCATGACCGACTACACGGTCATCCCCTTTCAGGAGGAGGTCTGCTGTGACCGCATCTACCTCAGCCGGCCCGGGCTCGAAAAGGACTACGTGTCCCGGGGCGTTGACCTGACGCGGATCCGCTGCTTCGGGATTCCCGTCAGCCCCGCCTGCGAGGCGGTGCGCGGCATCGAGAGCGGCAGCGGCTGCGGCATCCTGCTGCTCGGGGGGAGCATGGGCGCGGGCGATCTGCCCACCGCCGTGGAGACGCTGCTGCCCCTCGCCCATCCGGCGCGCAGGCTGCAGGTGGTCTGCGGCTCCAACGCCGCGCTGCGGGACGCGCTCTCGGCCCGGTATGCCGGCGATGACCGCATCGAGGTGCTCGGTCAGGTCGACGACATGCCCCGGCGCATCGCGGGAAGCCGCGTCGTGGTCGGCAAGTCCGGCGGGCTGGTCAGCACCGAGGTGTGCGCCGTCGGGCGGCCCTTCGTCATCTGGCAGCCCATTGAGGGCTGCGAGACCGCCAACGCCGCCTGGCTCGTGAAGAACGACATGGCGGTCTGGGCCCGTGACCCGCAGGAGCTCTACGGGCACGCCGTGTCCCTGCTCTGGGACGAGGACGCCCGCTGGGACATGGTCTGCCAGCAGCGCCGCTACGTGAACGCCCACGCGGCCCTCGACATCGCGGACGACGTGCTGCAGGCCCTGTCCGAGCGCGGGAAGGGGGGCGGCGACCGTGGATGAGCGGCTTCTGGCCTCCCTCGTGTACACCGCCCTCGGCTACCTGTCCGGCGGCATCCTCTACGCCTACCTGCTGCCCCGCCTCCTGCGCGGCATTGACGTGCGGGACGGCACCGATGACCACAACCCCGGCGGCTTCAACGCCGTGAAGGCCTGCGGGCTGCCCCTCGGGGTGCTGTGTATCGTCCTGGACATCCTGAAGGGCACCGTGCCCGTGCTGCTGGCGATCCGCGTCGGGGGCGTGCGGGGGTGGTATCTGGTGCCGGTCGTGCTGGCCCCCGTCATAGGCCACGCCTGGCCCCTGCTCCTGCGCGGGCGGGGCGGGAAGTGCATCTCGGTCAGCTTCGGCGTATTCATCGCGCTGCTGCCCGACATCCTGCTGGGCGTGTTCTGGGCCGTGTTCTACGTGGCGCTGCTCCCCGTGGTGCACGACCACCGGGTGCTGACCCGCGTCTCCAGCCTGCTGATGCTGGTCGCCGCGTTCCTCGTCTACCCCATGGCCTACGTCCGCGCCATCGCCTGCGGTGTCACCGGCATTCTGCAGCTGCGCCACCGGAAGCCCGGCTCACGTCAGGCGCAGCATGAGCCCATCGGCCCCGAGGCCGCGTAGCCCTATCCCCCCCGGGGTAGCGTGGGGCGGTGCGTTTGGCGGATGTACCGCCCGAGCCGCTCCATGGGCAGCACGCCCGACTGCACCCGATCCAGCGCCGTGACCAGCTGGGGGAACGTCGCCAGGCGCAGCACCTCCTGCTGGGTCGACTCCGGGATTTCCAGCGCCATCATCCGCGACCGCATCCGTTCGGTCTGGTCGGCGGACATGGTCGCTGCGGGGGTCTTTTGGGGCTGTGCAGGCGTTTCCTCGGCTTCCTCGGGTTCCCGGTAGGGCAGCGCCGTCGGCGGCTCCTGAGGGCCTTCTGAGCCCATTTCCGGGGCATCTGTCGCGGTGCCCTCCGGGACGCGCTCGTACACCTTGCCCTCCAGCAGCACCTGTGCCCTTTCCCGGGCGTGGGTCGTGGCGTGGACGCGGTCGCGGCGCAGCTCGTTGCACAGGAAGAAGTGGCGCTGAAGGAGGATACTGCTGTCGGGGAAGTCCAGGATATACCCCGCGTCGATGAGGGTCTGCAGGTCGTCCTCCGACCCGTGCGCCGCCCAGAGGAGCTGCTTCACGCCGGTGATGAAGCCCTCGTCGTCGGTATGGGCGCCCAGGCGGAAGTACAGGTTCTGCGCGCTCGCCGGGAGGGCGATGAACTCATCGCTGTCGATGATGTCGGTGTGGAACATTCTTTTCTTCGCCATGGTTTTTTGGGGGGGCCTCCTTTCTCGCTTTGATTCGTCTTTCTGGGGCAGGCTGCGTTTTGGTTACTCGTAGCTTGCTCCATTTCG
>JAEDKS010000229.1 GCA_016295665.1 Clostridia bacterium | reverse complement strand
CCAACCAGTTCTGCCTGATGACCGCCTCGGCCGCGACGAAGTACGAGTACGCCCCGAACCCCTACCTGGGCTCCGGCGTGAACCCCGCCAACGGCTACGAGGAGGGCGCCGCCTTCACGGTGCCCGCGCTGGCGGAGCGGTAAAGCGAATACAGGGGCCAGCCCCAACCCGGGACTGACCCCTTTTTGTGTGCCGAAAGGGCGGCGTGCCCCTTACAGCGTCACCGCCCGCCCCCCGTCCCGGCGGCTCTCCTCGGCGGCGAGGGCGACCAGGTGGCTCTCCACGGAGCGGTCGATGGAGGTCAGGGTGCCGCTGATGCCGATCTCGCCGCGCATCAGGGCGACGAACTCCCGGACGAGCCCCGCGTCGCCGCCGCCGTGCCCGGTGAAGTTGTCGGACAGGCGGCTCACGTCGATGACCTCGTCCTCCGCGCCGAAGCGCATGACGCGGATGGTCTTGGCCTTCATGTCGCCCAGCAGCTCACCCCTCGTGCCCATGACCCGCAGGGTGCGCCCGCCGTGGGCGGTGAAGGCGGACATGGTGTAGTCGGCGGTGGCGCCGTCCTCGAACTCGATGTTCAGCACCTGATGATCCACCACGTCGTTGTCGCAGGCGTAGACGCAGCGCCCGTAGGGCCCCTCCCGGAGGGCAGAGAGCAGCTTTTCCTCCGTGGGCTCGAAGGCCACCACGTTCTGGGGCCAGTCGTCGCCGCTCTCCCGGAAGCGCTGGAGGTAGAAGTCCACCGCGTTGTAGGGGCAGCCCTGCACGGGGCAGTCCAGACAGCGCTTCGCGGCCCCCGCCGGCGCGTTCTCCGGGCGGAAGTGGTACAGGCTGCCGAAGGACGACACCCGCCGGGCGTGCTTCCCGCACAGCCACAGCAGGATGTCCGTGTCGTGGCAGCACTTCTGGAGAATCATGCAGGAGCTGAGCGCCTCATTCCGCCAGTTGCCCCGCACGAAGGAGTGGGCCTGATGCCAGTAGCACACCTGCTCGATGCCCTGCATGGACACCACCTCGCCCACCGCGCCCCCGTCGATGAGCTGCTTGAGCTTCTGGTAGAAGGGCGTGTAGCGCAGCACATGGCACACCACCACCTGCCGCCCCCGCTCCCGGGCCAGTGCCGCCAGCTCCCGGCACTCCCCGGCGGTGGGGGAGATGGGCTTCTCCAGCAGCAGGTCGTAGTCCAGCAGCAGCGCCGCCTTCGCCTGGGCGTAGTGGCAGCGGTCGGGGGTGCAGATGAGCATCACGTCCGCCAGGCGCGGCTGCCTGAGCATCTCCTCGGCGGACGGGTAGCACTGGCTTTCCCCCAGCCCGCACAGCGCCCGCATCCCCTCGAGCTTCTCCGGGTCGATGTCCGCCGCCGCCACGATCTCCACCCGATCCCGCATCTCCATCAGCAGCCGGGCATAGGTGTCCTGCCCCCGGGAGCCGCAGCCCGCGATGGCTGCCGTCAGCTTGCGTTCCATCATGATGATTGCCACCCTTTCTGTTTCTGTGTCATTTTGCTGTCGTTTCTTCTGTCCTGTTCTGGTTCTTCCTGTCGCTTCGTTTCCCGGCGGGGCGCACCGCCAGCGCGATGGCGAGCCCCAGGGTGATGACGCACACCGCGCCGCTGGCGGTGCCGATCAGCGCCTGCCGGAGCAGGGCCCGGTCAGCGCCCTCCAGCCGCACCGCCAGCGCGGTGATGGCGGACAGCGCGGACATGAGCGCCGCCACCAGGCTGAGCGACCGCAGCGCGGACAGGGCAGGCCGCCGGTCGCGCCGCAGCCTGCGCAGCCGCACTGCCGCCGCGCCCATGACGCCGACCGTGTAGACCAGCATCAGCGCGATGGCGAAGGCGGGATAGCGGGCGCCGCTGCCCTTGTGCACCACCAGCATGACGAAGCTGGCGAACACGGGGGTCATGGCCAGGAGGGTCAGCCCGCAGCGCCGGCAGCTTTTCAGCTCCGCCTCGGTGGGCGGCCCCTCGGGCTGGGCCCGGGCGACGCGGAGCAGCCGGAGCCGCATCAGCGCCAGCAGCCCGTGGTACACCGCCATCGCTGCCGACCAGACCGACCGGTACCAGGTGCCGAGCATCAGGTGGAGCACGGCATAGAGCAGGTGCAGGAGCAGGCTGGGCGGGAGCAGCACCGCCGTGCGGTAGAGGGGGTCGGTGAAGAAGCGGGGCTGGAGCGCCTGCTCCGCCACGCGGGCGACGGGCGGCAGCCTTCGCAGCGGCGCGGGCGCAGCGTCCCAGAGCCGCCGCAGCAGCCCCAGCAGCCGGGCAGCGGCGGGATGCAGCTCCCCGTCCATGGGGCCACCTCCTTCGTGTCGAATCCTGTGCCTCCAGTATAGCACAGGCCGTCCCCCGGCGCAAGCGGCACCTTTCCCCGCGCAGGGCATAGGCTGATGACAACTCCGGAAAAAGGAGAGGTGAATCACCTTGCCGACCCTGCTGACGCTTTCCCCGGTGACGCAGGCGCTGCTCGCCACCGTCATGACCTGCCTCATCACCACCCTGGGTGCCCTGTGCGTGTTCGGCTTCCGCCGGGGTCACGCGCTGCTGCTGGATGCCATGCTCGCCGGGGGCGCGGGCGTGATGCTGGCATCGTCCTTCTTTTCGCTGCTGGAGCCGGGGCTGGAGATGGCCCGCGCGCAGGGCCAGTGCGCGTGGCTGGTGGGCTGCGCGGGCTTCCTGGTGGGCGGCGTGGCGCTGCTGCTTGGGGAGGGCCTGTTCGCGCAGCTGACGCACTGCCGGGGCTGCACGGAGGTGCAGCGCCGGGATCGGCTGCTGGTGGCGTCCATCACCCTGCACAACATCCCCGAGGGGCTTGCCATCGGCGTGGCCTTCGGTGCCGCCACCGCGGGGGATGCGGGGCTGTGCCGGGCCGCGTGGATGCTGGCGGTGGGCATCGGCCTTCAGAATTTCCCCGAGGGCGCCGCCGTGTCCCTGCCCCTCCACCGGGACGGCATGCCCCGGGCCCGGGCGTGCTGGTGGGG
>JAEDKS010000228.1 GCA_016295665.1 Clostridia bacterium | reverse complement strand
CATTTGGTGCAGTAAGGATGTGTAAATCTTTGCTTACTGTATCCAAATGGACTTGCTTTTTATCCGTACAAGAGTACAATATAGTCAGCACCTTGACAACTGCAACACTATGCGTACTCCTGTACCACCTCTGAGTTGGGTAGATACAGGAGGAAAACATGGCTAAAACGACTACGAATATTCGTCAAAGGAAAAATGGCCTGTGGGAAGGCCGCTATCGTCTGAATGGCAAGCAGTGCGCCGTATACGGGCAGACCAAGGCCGAGGCAAAGGCCAAGCTGGCAGCTCGTATGACTGAGATCGAGCAGGGCATCTGCATCGAACGCACCGACCTGACGCTGGAGGAATGGGGCTGGGAATGGCTCAAGACCTTCAAGGAGGGCAAGGTACGCCACTCGACGATGGACAACTACGAGAGTGACTTCCGCATGCATGTGGTGCCGTTCATCGGCCACATCAAGTTGAAGGATATCACCGCGCTGCACATTCAGCGCACCTACACGAAGGGCCTGAATGATGGTTTGTCGCCTAAGAGCATCCGAAACATTCATGGCCTGATCCACGGTATGCTGGACAAGGCGCTGAGCCTGGACATGATCCGCAAGAACGTATCCGAGGACTGTGAGTTGCCTGTGGTTGAAAAGACGGAGATGCACACGCTGTCCGACGTGGAGCTGCGGCAGTTCCTGGAGATCGCCAAGGATGATCCGTTCTACCTGATGTACTATGTGGACTTCTTCACCGGCCTGCGAGAGAGTGAGTTGATTGGCCTCACCTGGGACTGCATTGACTTCGAGCAGGGGACGATCCGTGTGTACCGCCAGTTCGTGCGCATCGCATCCGGCCCCGACAAGGGCAAGATGATGTACACCTCGTTGAAGAACCACAAGGAACGCACCATCCATCCGGCACCCTCCGTCATGGGGGCGTTGCGCCAAGCAAAGAAAAAGCAGGCCGAGCAGCGTTTGCGGGCAGGCTCGTCCTGGAACAATGAGTATGATATGGTGTTTACCCGTGACAATGGCATGTTCGTCCGGTTCAAGACGCTGTATGTTCACTTCAAGGACTTGGTGGCGCGGATCAGCCGCCCGGAGATGCGATTCCATGACATTCGCCATACCTACGCCACGCTGTCGATCCAGAGCGAGATCGATTTCAAGACGCTGTCCCTGTCGCTGGGACACGCGACCGTCGCTTTCACTCTTGATACTTATGGCCACGTCAGCAACCGAATGTCTCAAAATGCCGCAGACAAAATGGAAAAGCTGATCTGCTCCCTGTGAAGAAAAATCCAAAATACAATAGAAAAGCAATGAATTTGGAGTAAAAACAGGGCATAGCGGTTATTTGTGGGTATGGAAAAAGGATCGTTTGTGGGTACGGTGTGGGTATACGAGGGTAAAAGAAAACCGGAACCCCTTGTATCATAAGGGATTCCGGGAGTGGAGCATAGCGGATTCGAACCGCTGACCCCAACACTGCCAGTGTTGTGCGCTACCAGCTGCGCTAATGCCCCACGCTGCGTCAGGCTTGTTGCCTTCCGTCAACGTTTGATATTATAGCACGGTTTTTGTGATTTGTAAAGGGGGAAAACAAGTTTTTTTCCGATTTCCCGCAATTTTCTTGCTGCGCGTGGGAGCATGGGCGTGGGGTTCCAGCCGAAGGGCTCACGGGCCCTTCGGCTGGAACCGGATCCGGAGACCTGGCTGCCGGGCGGAAATGGTGGTCACGCCTGGGCTGTCAGCACCTCCACGATGGCGCTTCGCAGCGGGGACGGCATGTCCATGTCCTCCAGCGCGCTGAGCACGGAGGGCAGGGGAAGCTTGCTGTCAATCCATTTCATCGCACGATCCTTGAGTGCGTATTCGCAGTGGGCGCTGTCGAGCAGGTTGAAGATGGTTTCCCGCACGGGATTCGCAGCGATGCGGCAGCCGGTCAGGCGCAGAACGATGGGGTGCGCGGAGGGGGACAGCGCCACATGAAGGTCGCGTCCGACCCGGGTGACGGTGCAGGGCAGGTTGGCGTCCACGTGCTCCGCCTCCGTGGCGCGGAAGATGACCGTATAGTGCCGGCCTGTGGGCAGCAGGGACAGGTCACCCTGGGGTGCGTCGATGGTCAGCTCGGCGGCGGGGCCCCAGGCCCAGGTGAACGCCGTCGTGACGAAGGCGCCCTGCTCCCAGGCGTTGGTGCGCCCGTCATCCTCGTAGAGCCGGAAGCTGCCGTCGGCGCCGGGGAAAACCTGCAGCTCCAGATGGACGGGATTTTCGATGCTGTTCCAGGTGTCCGGCACGGCAAGCGGCACGATGGCGCCTGCCTTGGCAAAGACGGGCATCTCGTCCAGCGTGCGATGGTTGACCACCCCGCGACCGCCGTCATAGGCCATGCCGCTGAACACATCGAACCAGGTACCCGCCGGCAGCCAGGTGTGGGCTGAGCCCATGCGGGTCACATCGTCTGCGGGGTCGGTGATGGGGCTGACCAGCAGCTCCGTGCCAAAGTACGTCTCATTCCTCCGGGCATAGGCCTCGGGGTTCTCCGGCTCCAGGAAGTACAGCGGGCAGACGAGCGGAATGCAGGTGCGGGCGGTGCGTTCGTTCATGGTGTACAGGTAGGGCACCAGACGATGGCGCAGGCGCAGGAAGCGCGTCATGGAGGCGGCTGCGTCGCGGTTGAAGCGCCAGGGCTCCTTGGACATGAACGGGCTGCAGGAGCTGTGCAGGCGGTTGATGGGGGAGAACACGCCGCACTGCACCCAGCGGGCTGTCAGCTCGTCGTCCTTGATGCCGCGCATATGACCGCCGATGTCATGGCTCCACCAGCAGTAATCCACATTGGAGGCCATGGCGGTGAAGTAGGGCTGGAAGCGGAGCGAGTCCCAGGTCACGATGGTGTCGCCCGAAAAGCCGATGGGATAGCGCTGGCTGCCATGCCCGGCGTCGCGGGAGAAGATCATGGGCCGCCGTCCGCTGTCTTTCATGTCCAGGAAGTGG
>JAEDKS010000227.1 GCA_016295665.1 Clostridia bacterium | reverse complement strand
TACCCCGACGCCACGGTCATCAAGCTGGAGCAGAACTACCGCTCCACCGCCAACATTCTGGACGCCGCCAATCAGGTCATCGCCCACAACGCGGGCCGCAAGGAGAAGAAGCTGTGGACGGAGGCGCCGGAGGGGGAGAAGATCAAGCTGTTCTGCGCCGGGGACGAGCGGGAGGAGGCCGCCTGGGTGGCGGACCGCATCCGTCAGCTGAACCGGCAGGGCGCCGCGCTGGGGGACATGGCGGTGCTCTACCGCACCAATGCCCAGAGCCGCGTGCTGGAGGAAATGCTCATGCGCGCCGGCGTGGCCTACCGGGTGTTCGGCGGGCAGAAGTTCTACGAGCGCCGGGAGATTCGCGACATCATCGCCTACCTGCGCGTGATTGTGAACCCGGCGGACGACCTGAGCCTGCGCCGCATCATCAACGTGCCCAAGCGCTCCATCGGCGACAGCACCGTGCAGGAGCTGCAGCAGCACGCCCATGAGCAGGGCATGCCGCTCTTTGCCGCGCTCTCGGACGTGCCGGAGACCCTGTCCAGCCGCCCCCGGAAGTGCGTGGCGGACTTCTTCTGCATGATGACCCTGCTCGCGGCGCAGAAGGAGACCATGACCCTGACGGAGCTGATTCACGCGGTCATGGAGGCCACCGGCCTGCGCGCCCAGTACGAGAAGGAGGACACCGAGGAGGCCCGCAGCCGGCTGGAGAACATCGACGAGTTCGTCGGCGCGGTGGAGGAGTTCGACCGGGCCACGGAGCACGCCACGCTGGAGGACTATCTGGAGAACGTGGCGCTGGTGACCGAATTGGACAACGAGGGCAGCGAGCGGGGCTATGTGACCCTGATGACCCTGCACTCCGCCAAGGGTCTGGAGTACCCGGACGTGTTCATCACGGGTCTGGAGGAGGGCATCTTCCCCTCCGCCCGCAGCCTGCAGGACGAGAGCCGGCTGGAGGAGGAGCGCCGCCTGTGCTACGTGGGCATCACCCGTGCCCAGAAGCGGCTGTTCCTGTCCCGGGCCAGCCAGCGCACCATCTACAACCAGGTCAATCACAATCCCCCCTCCCGCTTCCTGACGGAGATTCCGGAGCGGCTGATGCAGGACGACTGGGCCGAGAAGAAGGAGCGGGCCTCCCGGAACGCGCCGCCGCCCATGCAGCGTCCCACCCGCGCCGGCTACGGCAGCCGCGCCGGTCTGCCCGCGCAGATGCCCATGCCCGGCAGCCCGCTGAACATCGCGGGGGTGCGGCGGGGCTTCGTACCGTCCCCGGCGCGGGAGGTGGAGAGCAGCGCCATGGCGAGCCTGTTCAAGCCCGGCGACCGGGTCATGCACCGCAAGTTCGGCGAGGGCAGCGTGGTGGGCCTCCACGGCACGGGCTCCGATGCCCGCATTCAGATTGAGTTTACCGCCTATGGCGTGAAGGAGTTCAGCCTCTCCATCGCGCCCATCGTGAAGCTGGAGGACGACGAATGAAGGATTACGCCGCGCTGATGCGCCCGCTGGTGGACGAGCTGAACGCAGCCTCCGACGCCTACTACACCCGGGGCGATTCCCCCCTGTCGGACAAGCAGTGGGACGAGAAGTACGACCTGCTCACCGCGCTGGAGAAGGAGAGCGGGCTGGTGCTGGACGATTCCCCGACCCATCGGGTGGGCGGGGAGCCGCTGAAGGGCTTCAGCCAGCACACCCACATCACGCGGCTGTGGAGCATGGACAAGGTGCAGTCCCTGGAGGCGCTGGGTGAGTGGATCGACCGCACGGAGCGCCTGGCGGGGCAGCAGAACCTGCAGTACTACGTGGAGTACAAGTTCGACGGCCTGACCCTGAACCTGACCTACGAGGACGGGCAGCTCACGCAGGCGGCGACCCGGGGCAACGGCGTGACCGGCGAGGCCATCCTGCCCCAGGCCCGAACGGTGCGCTCGGTGCCCCTGACGATTCCCTACCGGGGCCTGCTCGAGGTGCAGGGCGAGTGCATCATGCGCCTGAGCACGCTGGAGAAGTACAACCGCACGGCCCGGGAGCCCCTCAAGAACGCCCGGAACGCCGCCGCCGGGGCCCTGCGCAATCTGGACCCGCAGGTGACGGCCTCCCGGCATCTTGACGCCTTCTTCTATCAGGTGGGCACCATCGAAAACCCGCCCTACCACACCCAGCCGGAGATGCTGTCCTTTCTGCGGGACAACGGCTTTCAGGTCAGCCCGTACCTGGGCACCCCCCACAGCCGGGAGGAGATCATCCGCTGCATCGGGGAGATCGAGGCGCAGCGGGGGCAGCTGGACTGGCTGATTGACGGCGTGGTCATCAAGGTGGGCGACTTCGCGCTCCGGGCGCGGATGGGCTTCACCGAGAAGTTCCCCCGGTGGGCGGTGGCCTACAAGTTCAAGGCCGAGGAGTGCGTGACCACGCTGCGGAGCGTGGAGTGGCAGCTGGGCCGCACGGGCAAGCTGACGCCGGTGGCCAGGCTGGAGCCGGTGGACTTCTACGGCGTCACGGTGAACCGGGCCACGCTGAACAACTGGGGCGACATCCAGCGCAAGCAGGTGGCCATCGGGGCGCCGGTGTGGATTCGCCGCTCCAACGACGTGATTCCGGAGATCATGGGCCGCATGGGCGAGCCCGAGCCGGACGAGACCCCCATCGAAAAGCCCACGGTGTGCCCCGCCTGCGGTCAGGCGCTGACGGAGCGGGGAGCGCACCTGTTCTGCATGAACCGCCAGAGCTGCAAGCCCCAGGCGGTGCAGCGCATCGACCACTTCGCGGGCCGGGACGCCATGGACATCGACGGCCTGAGCGAAAGAACCGCCGAGCAGCTCTACGACCGGCTCTCCGTCCGCGACCCGGCGGACCTGTACCACCTGTCCATCGACGAGGTGGCGCAGCTGGAGGGCTTCGCCGCCCGGAAGGACGGCACCCCGGGCCGCAAGGCCCAGAACCTGTTTGGCGCGCTGGAAAAGAGCAAGGACTGCGCGCTGGATGCCTTCCTGTTCGCCATCGG
>JAEDKS010000226.1 GCA_016295665.1 Clostridia bacterium | reverse complement strand
ATTTTGCTGTGACATGCAAGGGGTTTTGAGAAAAAAGGAGAACATTTTTTCTCGAAACCTGCTGTCGCTGTCACACGCCCGTCAGCGCCGTCCGGTTGTGAAAAAACCATGCCCGACAACCGACAAGCATGGTTTTCGCCTTCCTCCGCGCTCGGAGGGAGGGAAGGAGCCGCTCCTGACTCCACTTTTCCACGATACCAGTATAGCACATTTCGCTGTGACACGCAAGGGGTTTTGGACAATTTTCCAAACAAATTTTCGCTTCCTCTTATACCTCCCGGATGAACCCGGCGATCTGCGCCAGCACGGGCGGGCTCCACAGGCTGCCGCCGCCGTGGCCCGCGCCGGTCAGCTCCACATAGGTGGCCCGGGCCCCCGCCCGCGTCAGCTGCGGATAGAGCCGGCGGCTGTTTTCCACGGAGACCTGCGGATCCCGGTCGCCGTGCATCAGCAGGAAGGCCGGCAGGGGTGTGCCGGGGGTCAGGCGCTGCAGGTACGCCGGGCAGCTCGCCGCCCGGGCGGCGTCGGGATGCGCCCACCGGTCGTCCACGCCCAGCAGCGCCTCCACGGGATGGAAGCCGGGCGGGGACGCGGCCTCGTCCCTGCCCTCATCAAGCAGCAGGTCGGAGGGCGCGGACAGGGCGATGACGCCCCGCAGCATGTCCCCGGAGAACCCCGGCGCGTCCGCCAGGCCGCAGGCGCTGCGCAGCGCGGTCAGCAGCGCGATGTGCCCGCCGGAGGAATTGCCCGCCAGAAACATCCGCGCCGGGTCGATGTGCCATGCCTCCGCGTGGGCGCGGAGGAACAGCAGCGCCCGCTCCGCGTCCTCCACCTGCGCGGGGAAGCGGGCCAGCGTGGATTCCCGCACCTGCACCGCCGCGAACACGAAGCCCATCTCCGCCAGGCGCGACCAGGCGGGCAGGCTGTTGTACATCTCCTGCCGGTACCAGGCGCTGCCGGGGACGAAGGCGATGAGCGGAAAGCGGGTGTCAGGGCTTATCCCCGCCACGTCGTAGGGCACGATCAGCTGCAGCTGCCGTGCCCCCTCGGGCGGGGTGTGGTAGGTCACGTCCGGCACGTACAGCCACTCGCGGCTGCAGGCGGGCAGGGTCATGGTGGTGTTCATGGCTGTCCCTCCCCGTCCTCCCCGATGGTGCGCAGCGCCTCCCGCAGGTGGCGCAGGGCCAGGGCCTGCCCCTCGGTCTCCCGGTCGTCCCGGTAGAGGGGGTCATGGAAGCCCTCCACGGCGATGTCCCCCTGCCAGCCCCCGTCCCGGAGCACCCGCAGCAGCGCGCCCCAGTCCGTGTCGCCCAGCCCGGGGAAGCGGTGGTCACAGTAGTGGGTGCCGAACCAGATGCCCTCCCGGCGCACCCGGGGCCAGTCGATGGCGGCGTCCTTGCCGTGCAGGTGGAACACCCGGGGGAGCCACGCCTTCAGCTGCGGCAGCGGGTCGATGAGCTGCTCCACCTGATGGCTCGGCTCCCACTCCAGCCCCAGACGGTCGCTGGGCACCGCGTCGAACAGCAGCTCCCAGGCCCGGGGCTGGAAGGCCAGGTTGCAGGTGGCGCTGTACCAGTGCCCGTTCATGGGCGCGTTCTCCAGCCCGATGCGCACGCCGCAGTCCTCCGCCACCCTCGTCAGCTCCGAGAAGCAGTCGCGGAACGCGGGGATGGCCTCGGGCACGCACCGCCCCGGCAGTGCCCCCGCGAAGGTGCCCACGAAGCCGCAGCCCAGCGCCGGTGCCGCCTCGATGCAGCGGCGCAGATCCCGCCGGGTCTCCTCGCAGACGAGGGGGTTGCCGTACAGCCCGATGCCGGACACCGTGATGCCCGCGTCCCCGATGATCTCCCGCATCCGGGGCCACAGGGCCCGCAGATCCGCGCCCCGCAGCGTTTCGTTGGCGTACAGCTCCACCGTGTCAAAGCCGAGGTCCACCGCCCGCTGCAGGTCCTCAGTCAGGTGGGTGAGGCGAATACAGGTGCCGATGGTCATGGGATCGTCCCTCCGTTTCATTTTCCTCTTGTCATCTTCCGCCGCATGGGGTATCATGGAAGCAACCCAAGCCTCAGGAGGTGTGCCCCATGCGGATGCTGTCCTATCCCGTCCCCGACCTGCCGCAGACCGGCGCGAGGATCGCGCAGCTGCTGCGGGAGCGCGGCCTGACGCCCCGGATGGTGCAGGCGTGGCTCGGTCTGGAGAGCCCCCGCGCCGTCTACAAGTGGCTGAACGGGCGGTGCCTGCCCACCGTGGATCATCTGCTGGCCCTGAGCCGGCTGATGGAGGTGCCCATGGAGGCGCTGCTGGTCTGGCGCGAGCTGCCGGCGGAGGACGTGGCTTCGCGGGATGTTCCCGGGAAGCCTTTTTTGTTGCTTCGGGTTTATCATACACGCCGCCGGGCCGGGTGTCAAGGTACCGGCGGTACCCGGGGCGGGCATATTCCCGTCCGGGGCCACATAGGCTCCTATCAGCCGGTTGGGAAGCAGCGGAAGGAGGAGCAGCATGGACATGCGCTTGTTAAAGGAAGAGATGACCCTGGAGCAGATCGCCGCGTCGGGCACGGGGCAGGCGGTGGTGGAGGGCAGCGTGACGCTGCCGGGGGGCCTGCGGGAGGCGGCCCGGGTGCTGCTGTGCGATGCGGTGGCGTGCGTGAGGCGGGTGGAGCCGCAGCAGGACCGGGTGACGGTCAGCGGGCGGGTGATGTTCCACGCCATGTACGTGCAGGGCGAGGAGGAGCGCGTGCAGTCGCTGGAGGCGGCGGCGGACTTCACCCACACCCAGGAGCTGCCCGGCTGCACGCCCCGGTGTACGTGCCGGATGCGGGCGGAGGTGGAGCAGGTGCGGGCCAGCGCCGCGAACGGACAGATGAGCCTGCGGGCGGTGCTGCGGGTGTTCGGGCGGGCGGTGATGACGCAGCCCGTCAGCGTGCTGTCGGGGCTGGTGGGGGTGGAGGGTCTGCAGGAGACCACCCGGGAGATCACCCTGCGCCGCACGGTGGGCACGG
>JAEDKS010000225.1 GCA_016295665.1 Clostridia bacterium | reverse complement strand
GACGGCGATGCCGACCGCCTGGGCATCATTGACGAGCAGGGCCATTATGTGCCCGCAAACATGGTGCTCGTGCTGCTGTACAACTACCTGCTTCAGTACAAGGGCTGGCGCGGGCCGGCTGTGCGCAACATCGCCACCACGCACCTGCTCGACCGCGTTGCCGCCGCCTTCGGGCAGACCTGCTACGAGGTACCGGTGGGCTTCAAGCACATCTCAAGCGCCATGGACGCGCACGATGCGCTCATCGGCGGCGAGTCCTCCGGCGGCCTGACCGTGCGGGGGCACATCAGCGGCAAGGACGGGCTCTACGCCGCCTCGCTGCTGGTGGAGATGCTCTGCGTCACGCGCAAGCCGCTGTCCGCGCTCGTGCGGGAGATCTACGATCAGTTCGGTGAGCTGCACATGGCGGAGTACGACTGGGCACTCACGGACGCGAGCCGGAACCGCATTCACCAGCTGATTATGGTGGACAGGCACCTGCCGGACTTCGGCCTGCCGGTGCAGCGCGTCAGCTACATGGACGGCTGCAAGGTCTACTTTGAGGACGGCTGGATCATCGCACGCTTCTCCGGCACGGAGCCCCGGGTGCGCATCTTTGCCGAGCGGGACACCATGGCGCATGCCCGGGCGCTGGTGAGCATCATGGCGGAGTTTGCCGGGCTGCCGTTTGACGAATGACGAAACCTGCGGCGCACCGTCGCACGGAGGCAGATCATGAAGCCGCTCAAGTCCATCCGGGTACAGCTGATTGCGATCGTGCTGCTGTGCTATCTGGCCCCGACCCTGATTCTGGGGGAATACATGGGGAATGTGTTTTTTGCGGATATGCGCGCAAAGACCGAAACGGCCCTGAGCTCCAGCGTGGAGCATGCCTACACCCTCAGCCTGCAGAGCGTGGAGCGCGCCGTCAGCCTGGCCAAGGAGGCCACCTACGACGGTGAGCTCGGGGACATCTGCTCCGCCTATGAGGCCGGATCGCTGACGAGCGCCGAATTCCTGCGCCAGTCGAGAAGCTATATCGAGCGCAAGTACAGCCGGGAAACCCTGTTCACCTTCGCGCTGTACTACCCGATCAGCGACCCGTCGATGCTGGTATACAGCCGCTCCGGCTACGAGGAGACCGTCCGCTATCTGCGCGAGGCCAACGAAACCGTCCTCGCGGCCTGCGAAGAGCTGGATACCCGCTGCCTGTTCATCGAGGTACAGGGGCAGGTGTATCTGGTGCGCAACCTGATGAATCTCCGGCTGGAGCGCTTCGGACTCCTCGTGCTCGGGGTGAATACCGGCAGGCTGCTCGCCGATGTGCAGGCGCTGTCCTCCGCATGGGATGGGGATGTGCAGGTGATGCTGGGACAGTCCGGCACCTGCGACGCGGACTGGGACATGCGCCCCGAGGGGCTGTGCGAGCTTTCCCGGGAGGACAAGCTCACCTACACCTGCCGAAAAAGAACCAGCGACTACGACTTTGCCCTGCTTCTGAGCGTCAGCCAGGATCGGATCTACGGCGAAATCCGCGCCTTCCGGCGGCTGATGACCGGGCTGTTCGTGCTGCTGGTTCCGATTCTGGCGCTTGTGCTGCTGTACGTCCGCAAGCGCATCATCCGCCCCATCAGCCTGCTCAGCCAGGCGTCGGAGCGCATCGAGGCCGGGGAGCTGGGCGTCACGGTGCCCATGCACGGCAGCGACGAGCTGGGACAGCTGGGCAGAGCGTTTTCCAAGATGAGCCTGCGCATCGAGGAGCTGATCGACAGAACCTACAAGGAAGAGATCGCCCTGCGGGACGCGAAGATTCAGAGCATGCAGAGCCGGATCAATCCGCATTTCCTGAACAACGCGCTGGAGAACCTCAACTGGGAGGCCCGGCTGGAGGGATCGCAGACCATGACGGACATGGTCGAATCCCTGAGCATTCTGCTCAACGCCTGCATGGGCAGGGCCAACCGCCGCATGGTTCCCCTGGCGGAGGAGCTGGAGGTCGCCAGGGCCTACTGCTACTTTGTCAGCCTGCGCTACGGTGACCGGCTGCGGATCCACGACGAGTTTGACGAGGGCGCCATGAACGCGGTGGTACCGCTGCTCACGCTGCAGCCGCTGCTGGAAAACGCCGTCCAGCACGGCATCGAGCCGGCGGGCGGCGGTGAGATTCACCTGAGCGGTACACGCGCCGGGGATCTGCTGGCGCTTCAGGTCGTCAACAGCGGCAAGCCCCTTGACGAGAACGACCGGGAGCGGATTCGTCTGGCGATGGCGGGCGACAATCAGGACGGGCACCATCTGGGGCTGGCAAACATCTGCACCCGGCTGCGCCTGATCTACGGCGGAAGGGCCAGGCTCTTTGTTCACCCGGACGCGCAGGGGCGCACGGTGGTACAGCTCGAAATTCCGCTGAAGGAGGAAGAAACATGAGACGCTTGCTCGCGCTGCTTCTGCTGCTCACGCTGCCCGCTGGCGCGATGGCGGAGGGCATCACCCTGCGCACCGCCAGCTGCTTTGCCGGAACCGATGCCTCGGCGGAGGCGTATGTGGAATTGCTCAAGGCGTTCGAGGAGCAGACCGGCTGCGTCATCGAGGATGCCTCCGCCGCCAGCGACGAGAGCTGGAAAACCAGCGTGCTGTACGACTTTGCCGCGGGCAACGAGCCGGACGTGCTGTTCTTCTTCGCCGCCAACGCGGATTCCGCGCCGATTCTGAGCCGGGTGGTGCCCATCGCGGAGATCAACGCGGCCTACCCCGAGCTCAATCTGCCGGAGATGCCCGCGCTTCGGGAGAGCGATGGGCGCGTCTACGCCATTCCCGTCCGCTCGTTCTGGGAGGGGCTGTTCGTCAACACGGACCTGTTCGCACGCTATGATCTGGAGCTGCCGACGACCTGGGCCAATCTGGAGACCGCCATCGCCCGCTTCCGGACGGAGGGCGTGGTGCCCATCTCCGCGTCGCTGTCGGACATTCCGCACTATCTGGCAGAGATGGCCGTGCTGGTCTGCGGGAGCCCGGAGGATCATG
>JAEDKS010000224.1 GCA_016295665.1 Clostridia bacterium | reverse complement strand
CGCCTGGCTGGAGGAGCACAGGCAGAAAGGAGCCATCATGAACACGGAATCACGGAATTGCCTTCCGGACATCATGCCGGATTATACCATCACCCCCGTCCCCGGCGCGCCCTTTGACGTGCGCTGGGAGGAGCTGGACGGCTGGCTGCTGGTGCCGCGCCTGGGGGAGCGGCTGTCCTGGGCCATGTATGACGACCCCGACCGCCGCCGTACCTGGCAGTATGATATGCGGGTGCTGGGCGAGGCGGAGGTACACGGCCTGCGCGGCGTGGAGATTGAGGCCGTCGGGCACGGTGTGGATCCCACCGGCTGCAGCAATCCCTCCGACACGGACACCACCCACTTTGTGGCCCAGCTGACGGACACCCACTGCCGCTATCTGGCCTGCACCGCCATACTGCACGGCGTGAAGCGCTTCCTCACCTTCCTGGATGGCGACGAATTCCTGCCCAACTGGGGCTACGGCGAGAACAACTGCGGCAAGGAGGTGCATCCCCGGCCCCGGGGTATGCTGCGTCGAGAGGGCAGCGTCATCACCGGTGACCTTGACGGGGAGCTCATGGACGTGGTGGGCCACTATACCGTCACGCTGGGCGGCAGGCAGCACGACACCATCTGTGTCGTTGCCACTGCCAACGGGCCGGACACCCTGTCCGAGCAGTTCATCGACCGCAGCGGGCGCACGGTGCTGTGGCGCCGCTTCAACCGGGACGACTGGGCGCTTGCGCGCTACGGTCAGCGCTGGTCGGAGCGCCTGCCCCGCAGCGAACGCCTGCTGGTCAACGGCGCGACCTTCGTCCACTGGTACGACTGCCTGTCGGACTATCCGCTCCGGTGCCCTGAACCCTGATGGTCGATACGGCCTCCGCAGGATAAGCCCTGCGGAGGCCGCGTTATGTTTCCTGTGTGCCGTGACCGGGCTTACAGCTCGTCCCCGGCGTCCTCCGGCTTCTGCTCCGGAATGTCCATGTCCAGCGTGTCAGCCGGCTCCTGTGCCGTCTCCCCGTCGGATTCCTCCGGCACCGTCTCGGGCGCCCCGGTCTCCACAGGCTGCGCGTTTTCCTCCGCGTCGTCCCTGGGCTCCTGCTCGGCGCGGGCCACGCCCACCACGAAGCGGCCCTCGTCCAGCTTCATCACGCGCACGCCCTGGGTGTAGCGTCCCGCCAGGCGCACATCCGCCACATGGCTGCGGATGATGGTGCCATCGTCGGTAATCAGCAGAATGTCCTCGTCCTCGTGCACCAGCAGCAGCGCCGCCATGTCACCGGTCTTTTCCGTCAGGTTCATGGCGCGGATGCCCTTGCCGCCGCGTCCCTGCTCCCGGTACTCCTCCGGGTCGGTGCGCTTGCCGTAGCCGCCGGTGGTGATCGCCAGCACCTGGCTGTCCGGCTCGATGACCGCCATATCAATCACCTGGTCATCGTCGTCCAGCTTCATGGCCCTCACGCCCACGGAGGCGCGGCCCATGGCCCGGATGTGGCTCTCACTGAAGCGGATGCACATGCCCTTGCGGGTGCCCACCAGCAGCTCGTCATGCCCGGAGGACAGCTCCACGCCGATCAGCTCGTCACCGTCCCGCAGGATAATGGCAATCAGGCCGCTCTTGCGCAGGTTGCGGAACTCGTCGAAGGGCGTCTTTTTGATGACGCCGCTCCGGGTCGCCATCACCAGGTTGTGCTCCCCGGTCGCCCCGGGCACCGGCACCATGCAGCTGACCTTCTCGCCCGTGGCGATCTGCAGCAGGTTGACAATGGCGGTGCCGCGAGCCTGACGGCCTGCCTCGGGAATCTGGTAGCACTTGAGCATGTACACCCGGCCCAGATTCGTGAAGAACATGATCTCGTCGTGGGTGCCCACCACGCGCATCTGTACGGCGTAGTCCTCCTCACGGGTCGTCATGCCGCTGACGCCGCGTCCGCCGCGGTTCTGCGCCCGGTAGACGCTCTTGGACACGCGCTTCACATAGCCCGCATGGGTCAGCGTCACGACCATGTCCTCCTCCTGAATCAGGTCCTCCACGTCGATCTCACCCTCGATGGTGGTCAGCTCCGTGCGGCGCTCGTCGCCGAACTTGTCCCTGATCTGCAGGATTTCCGTCTTGATGACATCCATCAGCTTTCTTTCGTCCGCCAGAATCGCGCACAGGCGCTCGATGGTCACCTGCAGCTCGTCATACTCCTGCTGCAGCCTGTCGCGCTCCAGACCGGTCAGGCGGGCCAGACGCATGTCCAGAATGGCCTGCGCCTGCCTGTCGGAGAACGCGAAGCGCTCCATCAGGGTGGCCTTCGCCACGGAGACGTCCCGGCTGGCGCGGATGATGGCGACGATCTCGTCGATGTGATCCAGCGCCTTCAGCAGGCCCTCCAAGATGTGGGCGCGCGCCCGGGCCTTGTCCAGCTCGAAGCGGGTGCGGCGGGTCACCACGTCCTTCTGGTGCTCCAGATAGTAGTACACCATCTCCCGCAGGTTCAGGATGCGGGGCTTGTTGTCCACCAGCGCCAGCATATTGGCACCGAAGGTCTCCTGCAGGGAGGTGTGCTTGTAGAGCGTGTTCAGCACCACCTGCGGGTACACGTCCTTCTTCAGCTCAATGACGATGCGCATGCCCTGACGGTCGCTCTCGTCGCGGATGTCGCTGATGCCCTCCACCCGCTTCTCGTGCACCAGATCAGCGATCTTCTCTACCAGCTTGGCCTTGTTGACCATGTAGGGAATCTCGGTGACCACGATGCGGTGGCGTCCGCCCTGCATCTCCTCGATGTTGGTGCGGGCGCGGACGTCGATCCTGCCGTGTCCGGTGAAGTACGCCTCGCGGATGCCGCGCCGGCCCAGAATGATGCCGCCGGTGGGGAAATCCGGGCCCTTGATGTGCTGCATCAGATCCTCAATGGTGCAGTCCGGGTTGTCGATCATGCAGACCACGCCGTCGATGACCTCCCGCAGGTTGTGGGGCGGGATGTTGGTCGCCATGCCCACGGCGATGCCGTTGGAGCCGTTGACCAGCA
>JAEDKS010000046.1 GCA_016295665.1 Clostridia bacterium | reverse complement strand
GCGCCTCAAACTCCTCGGCGGTCAGGCCCACGCCGTGCGCCTTCGCCAGCGCCAGGCCATAGTCCTCCACGTTGTAGGACACGGCGCCCTCGATCTTCTTGATGCTGTTGCAGCTACCGGCGACCATGCCCACCATGTTCACCCAGAAGGTATCCTCCATGCCGCTGCCCACGAAGGTGCAGCCGTTCTCCTTCGCCAGCACGTCCAGCTTGTTGGCGCGCACCGCGTCGGTGGTCCAGCAGTAGGTGGCCTCCTCGCAAGTGGTGATGACATTGATGCCACGGCTGAGGCACTTCACATAGTGGTCATAGCAGTCGCTGACCAGGCTGAACAGCGTCACCACGGCAATATCCGCGTCGCAGGAGTCCAGCACGGCGTCCGCGTCGTTGCTGATGGTCACGCCGGTCTTGATGCCCAGACCCGCGAAGTCACCCACATCCATGCCGATGATGGCGGGGTTCACGTCGATGGCGCCCACGATCTGTGCGCCGTGCTCGTAGAGATAGCGGACGATGTACTTCGCCATCTTGCCGCAGCCATACTGAACAACCTTGATCTTAGCCATGTCCTGCATCGTAATCTCTCCTGTTCTTTGTCAATTTTCTGTCAAGGGCAGCCCGATTGCTCCCTTTTCTACAGTATAAACCTTGCACCTGGTATAAAGTCAAGTGTTTTCTGCCATTTTCTCCAGGATTTTTTCTGATTGGCATTCTCTGGGCTTTCCGGGGCTCAGCGCATCGCCACGGGCACCTGAAGCCGCAGGAACATGCCCCGGGACGCGGTGCCGATAACCGGCAGGTCGGACACGCTCTCGCACAGGTAGTCCCCGGTGATCCGATAGCCCGCCTCCCGGGCCGCTCGGAGCAGACGGCTGGCGTATTCCTTCTCCTTGTAGAAGCTGTCACAGTAGATGCACAGATAGTTGCCGGCCTTCACTGGTACAATCTTCTGCTCGTCCACGAACTCCCTGTCCACGAACACGAACAGCTCCGTGGCGTTGTACTCCTCCCGCAGATAGCGCTCCTGCCTGAGCACGGTGCCCGCGTTGCAGAAGTAAATCTGCGGCAGCTTGTCCGCAAACAGGCTGTCCTTCAGCTCCCGCAGCAGCCGCTCGTACTCCTCGATGCCGTAGTCGTAGAAGTTCTCGCCGCTGTCCACCACATACATCTGCCGCCGCCCGATGTACTCCAGCACGATGGTGCCGTCCGGCGGCGCGGTGTGGTAGTGCTCGAAGCTGTCCAGCGTGCGCTCAATGGCCCGCCGCTGGAACTTCAGCGCCCTGATCTCCTCCTCAATCTGCTCCTGCCGCTGATGCAGAATGGACTCCAGGCTCGCCATGTCCGGCGACTGGAGCTGGGCGCTGATGTCCTTGAGGCTCATGCCCAGCGCCTTCATGTACTGAATCATGTCCAGCACAGCGCATTGGCGTATATCATAGTAGCGATAGCCCGTTTCGCTGCTGCGCTCCGTGGGGCACAGCAGCCCCATCCTGTCATACAGCCGGAGCGTCTGCTCCGAAACATGGTTCAGCTTCGCCATTTCCCCGACCGACAGATGCTTCATCCGAAATCCCTCCGCATCCCTTTCCTTTTCTTATTGATAAGTTTACCACAGGAAAAGGGCGGTGCGCAATGTTTTTTTGCGGTATGAAATGCCTCTCAGCCGCGTTTGAAGCTGGCGAAATGCGCCCGGCTGTGCTATACTGACCCTATGCAAAGGAGGCAACAGCCATGTTTCTTGAACGCATGACCTATCCCGAGGTGGAGGCTTACCTGAAGCGCCGGGATACGGTGGTCATTCCCGTGGGCAGCACCGAAAACCACGGCATCCATATGCCACTGGGCACGGATACGCTCATCCCCCACCGCATCGCCGAGCTGCTCGACGAGCGCTTCCCCGACGTCATCATCGCCCCCACCCTCCCCTATGGCGCTACCGAGGACCTGCGCGGCTTTGCCGGCACCGTGTCCCTGGGCGTGGACGGGCTGCAGCTGGTGCTGGAGCGCATCTGCGATCAGCTTTTCGACTACGGCTTCCGCCGCTTCATCATCCTGAACGGACACGGCGGCAACAACACCTCCATCACCATGGTCGGACACCACCTGTTCCGCCGGGGTGCCTACCTGGCGATCGTGAACTGGTGGCTGCTGGCGGGTCAGCTGCGCCCGGAGTGGAAGGGCGGTCACGGCGGCGGCGAGGAAACCGCCGCCATCCTGGGCATTGACCCCTCCCTCGTCCGTTCGGAGCACCTGGCACAGCCCGAGGGCTTCCGCAACGACATCTCCGACGAGCTGCCCAGCACCAGCTGGACGGGCGTTTCCTTCCAGGGCGGTCTGGTGACCATCCCCCGCCCCATGCACCGCATCACCGACAACGGCTGGGATGCCCACGGCATGGGCATCGACCCGCCCACCAAGGCCACACGGGAATGGGGCGTGGAGATGCTGAATGTCATGGCGGACTACACCCGGGACTTCATCGAGGCCCTGCAGCGCGCACCGCTGCCGGGCAAGGAGGAATGAGCATGAGCACCAAAGCGGAAAACCTGCGGATGATCCGGGAGCTGTCCGACGCCTTCGGCCCCTCGGGCTTTGAGGACGACGTGCTGGAGGTCATCCGGAAGTGGTCGTCGGATCTGGGCGACATCGAGGAGGATCACCTGCGCAACCTGTACATCCACCGCCGGGGCAACACCGGCGGCAAGCCCGTTCTGATGCTGGACGCCCACAGCGACGAGGTGGGCTTCATGATCCATTCCATCAAGCCCAACGGCACCCTGCGCTTCGTCACCATCGGCGGCTGGAGTCGCAACGCGCTGGCCTCGGCGGATGTGCTGGTGCGCAACGCCCTGGGCGAGTACATCCCCGGCATCATCGCCGCCAAGCCGGTTCACTTCCAGACCGCGGCAGAGAAGGCCAGCGGCGGCGTGCCGGAGATTTCCGGGTTCGTCATCGACGTGGGCGCCACCAGCGCCGAGGACGCGGTGAACAACTACCACATCCGCATCGGTGAGCCCGTGGTGCCCGCCACCCGCTGCCGCATCGACGAGGCCCATGACGTGATTTTCGGCAAGGCCTTCGACTGCCGCATCGGCGTGGCGGCGCTGATTGAGACGCTGCGCCGCCTGGATGGCGTGGAGCTGCCGGTGGACGTGGTGGGCGTGTTCTCCTCCCAGGAGGAGGTGGGCGAAAGGGGCTGCAAGGCCTCCGTGCACCACGCAAAGCCGGACATTGCCTTCGTCTTTGAGGGCTGCCCCGCCGACGATACCTTCACCGAGCCCTACGCCATTCAGACCGCGCTGAAGAAGGGGCCCATGTTCCGGTTCATGGACGTGTCCGTCATCTGCTCGCCGCGCTATCAGCGCTTCGTGCTTGACCTGGCGGAGCGAAAGCAGCTGCCGGTGCAGGCCTCCGTCCGGGAGGGCGGCGGCAACGACGCGGCCATCATCAACGGCGCCCTCGAGTTCGGCACCCCCGTGGTGGTGGCTGGTGTGCCCGTGAGGTACATCCATTCCATGAACTGCATCACCTCCTACGCTGACTTTGACAGCACGGTGCAGGTGGCGGTGGAGACCGTGAAGGCGCTGACGCCGGAGATCATCCGGGGCTTCTGAGCCGCTGAACGAACGCGAAAACGGATGGCGCGCGCCATCCGTTTTTGCTGTGCGGCTATGCGTTTCCGCCGAGGATCTCCATCCCCTGCTCCTCCTGGAACTGGTTGGTGTAGAGCTGATAGTAGTAGCCCTGCTTCGCAATCAGCTGCCGGTGCGTGCCTCGATGACGGTGCCGTTCTGAATCACCAGAATCCGGTCGGCGGAGCGGATGGTGGAGAGCCGGTGCGCGATGATGAAGCTCGTGCGCCCGGACAGCACCTTCTGAATCGCCGTCTGAATCAGCTGCTCGGTTTCCGTGTCCACGGAGGAGGTGGCCTCGTCCAGCACGAATATGGTCGGGTTGCACAGAATGGCCCGGGCGAAGGAGATCAGCTGCTTCTGCCCGGTGGAGAGGCGGTTGCCGCCCTCGCCCACCTGCGCATCGTAGCCGTCCTTCATCTTCAGGATGAAGGGCTCAGCGCCCACCATCCGGGCCGCCTCCCGCACCGCCTCGTCGGAGGCGTCGGGACGCCCGTAGCGGATGTTCTCCGCCACGGTGCCGGAGAACAGGTGGGGCGACTGCAGCACATAGCCCAGGTTCGACTGCAGCCAGAGCTGGCTGCGGGTGCGGTAATCCGCGCCGTCGATGAGGATGCGGCCCTCCGTGGGCTCGTAGAAGCGGCAGACCAGATTCACGATGGTGCTCTTGCCGCTGCCGGTCTCGCCCACCAGCGCGATGGTCTGTCCGTGCTTCACATGGAGGTTGAAGTGCTCCAGCACCTTCTCCCCGTCCCTGTAGCGGAAGGTCACGTCCTCGAAGTCGATGTCGCCCCGGAGCACGGGCCAGTTTTCCTTCTTCGGGTGGAAGTTGTCACCGAACGTGGCCTCCACCTCGGGGCTGTCCACGATGTCGGGCTCCGTCTCCAGCAGGGAGATGACGCGCTCCGCCGCCGCCTGGCTGGACTGGAGCTCCGCGAAGATGCGGGCGATGTCGCGCACAGGCTGGAAGAACTGGACGGTGTAGCTGAAGAACACCTGAATGGTGCCGATGGTCATGCCCATGGTCGCCGCGGAGCCCGCCAGCGTCGCCAGGTAGTCCTCACCGCTCATCCACAGGGCGTAGGCCGTCGCCAGACTGCCCAGGCTCACCACGATGGGCAGGAACAGGGCGCTGAGGGTCGCCGCCCGGACGGATGCCTTGCGCATGCCCTCCGCCGTGCCCTCGAACTCCTCGATGTTCATCTCCTCGCGCACCAGCGTCTTGGTGGTCTTGGCACCGTTGATGCCCTCGTTGAAGGCGCCGGTGATCTCGCTGTTGTGCTTGCGCACCAGACGATAGCTGGACAGAATCCCCTTCTGGAACTTCCAGCTGATGAACGCCAGCGGCGGCAGCACCAGCAGCACCACCAGCGTCAGCTTCCAGTTGATGACAAACATCATGATGGGGCAGAGCACCAGGTACACCGCGCCCCAGCACAGATCCACCAGCGACCAGCCGATGGTATCGCCCAGGCGCTGGGTATCATTGGTCAGGCGGGACATGAGGTAGCCCACGGGCATCCGGTCGTAGTAGGAGAAGGGCAGCTCCTGCAGCTTGCGGAAGCCCTTGCTCCGAATCAGGTACACCACGCCGGTTTCCACATAGCCCGACTGGTGCAGAAAGGTAAAGATCGCCCCGACCTGCAGCAGGATGAACAGGATGTACACCGCCGCAAAGACCGGCAGCCCCTCCCGGGTGCTGCGGGCGATGAAGTTGTCGATGGCGTAGGAGTTCATCAGGGGCATGGCCACGTCGATGAACGCGCTCAGGGCCATGGTGCCCATGATGAGGTACAGATTCCGGTGGAAGGGCCGGGCGATGCGCAGCAGCTTCTTCCACAGGGACAGGTCAAACCGTTTGGTATAGTCCTCCTCCTGAAAGGCCTGCATCAGTTGTTCGCCTCCTTTGCAATGGCGTCGTTCAGTTCCTCCTCCAGGGCGCTCTGGATGCTGTTGATGCGCTGGTACAGACCGGGCTGGCGGCAGAGCTGCTCATGGGTGCCCTGCTGGGTGATGCGCCCGTTCTCCAGCACCAGAATCAGGTCGGCCTGGCTGAGGGTGGTGATGCGGTGACTGATGATGAGGGTGGTGATTCCCTTCTGCTCATGGGCGAGGGCGGCGCGGATCTGCGCGTCGGTCTCGGTGTCCACGGCGGAGAGGGAGTCGTCGAAGATCAGAATGTCATTGGGCTTCATCAGGGTGCGGGCAATGGCGATGCGCTGCTTCTGTCCGCCGGAGAGCGTCACGCCCCGCTCGCCCACCACCGTGTCATATCCCTTGTCGCTGCGGGCGATGAAGTCGGAGGCCGCAGCCACCGCCGCGGCGTGCTCGATGCCCGCCATGGAGGGCTCCCGCTCCGCGATGCCCACGTTGTCGCGGATGGTCTTGCTGTACAGGAAGGGCTCCTGCAGAATCAGGCCCACATGCTGCCGCAGGTAGTGCCGGTCGATGGTTCGGATGTCCACGCCGCCGATGGTGATGGTGCCGCCGGTGGGCTCGTAGAGCCGCTGCAGCAGGTACATCATGGTGCTCTTGCCGCTGCCGGTGGAGCCCAGAATCGCGGTGGTGGATCCGGCGGGGATGGTGAAGGTCAGATCCTCCAGCACCGGCACATGGTCGTCCGGATAGGCGAAGGACACGTGGTCGAACACGATGTCGCCGTGCAGATCAGGCTTCACCGCGTCCGGCTCCTCGGGCTCGGCAGGCTCCTGAAGAATGGCCTGCACGCGCTCCATGGACACGATGCTCTTGCCCATGTCGGACAGGGTGCGCCCCAGCTGACGGATGGGGAACAGCAGCTGGCCCACATAGCTGGTGAACACGATCAGCTCACCCACCGTGATTTTCCCGTCGATGGCGTAGAACACGCACAGCAGCAGGGTGATGAGGGACTGGGCGTACGAGATGGCGTCGCCGCCGCCCCAGTACACCGCCAGCAGGTCGTTGAGATACCGGGCCTTGCCCCGGAAGTCGGCGTTGCGCTCGTCAAACTTCTCCACCTCGCGCTGCTGCTGTCCGAAGGCGCGCACCACGCGCACACCGGTCAGATTCTCCTGCAGCACGGTGGACATCCTGCCCTCCGCCTCGTCCATCACCTTGAAGCCCTTGTGCACCCTGCGGAAGAACCACATGGCGAACAGGAACAGGCCGGGCACCAGCAGCATGGAGTACAGCGTCAGGGACACGTTGCGTCCCAGCAGGATGGTCAGGGCGATGGCGACCATCAGCAGCGCGTTGACCACCTCCATCAGTTGGACGGAGAGGAAGCGGCGGATGGTGTCCACGTCGGAGGTGCAGCGCTGAATCAGGTCACCGGTCTCCGCCTTCACATGATAGGCGAAGGGCAGGTGCTGCAGGTGTCCATAGAGGTCGGTGCGCAGCTTCTTGGCGATGTTTTCGCTGGCGACGGCGGTCAGGCGGCCCTTCAGGTAGCTGAACACGCCGTTGACCAGATACAGCAGCACCAGCGCCAGGGCCATCATCCACAGATGGGCCCGGAGAAAGTCGCGTCCGCCCATGGCCCGGATGGGTGCCAGCAGGAACTCCGGCATGGAGGACGGCTCGTTGCCCAGCACGCAGTCGATGGTCTCCGCCAGCAGCATGGGCTGGGCAAAGCCGATCAGAACGATCATGACGGTGGCGATCATGGCGCCCAGAAAGCTGCCCCAGTTGCTTCTGACCAGCGCGAGCATGGCCTGGATGGGCGTCTGTTTCTTGTTCATGGGGGACTCCTTTCGATTCAATCGGTCGGGTCGGAAACGGGGGGATGGGGTATGAAAAAGCGCCAGGCCGCACGATTGCGACCTGGCGCTGAAATTGCACTCGGGAGGCCGGGCTACATCCTCCGGCTCCTGTTCCAGCAGAAAAGGCCGCAAATAGGCAGAGCGGGTCCAAAGAACGCCACGTTCAAAAGACGAGCTGCGGTTTCGATGCGATTGGTGTTCATCCAGTTGCTCATAGCACGGCCTCCTTTCTGCAAAATTTCTGTGGCTGAGCCAACGCTTGACAGTATAAGGGCGTTTGTGCCGTTTGTCAAGAGCCAATTTTGCCTTTTTTTCTCAGAGCAGGAATTTTCCCGCCCGTGGCGAATGAACAAAGCGTACTCCACCAAGGAAGAGAGGATGACCATGAAGATCCTGATTGTCCGGCACGCGGAGCCGGATTATGCCATCGACAGCCTGACCGAAAAGGGACGCCGGGAGGCGGAGCTGCTCAGCGAGCGGCTGTGCCGTCTGGATGTCAAGGCGTTCTATGTCTCTCCCCTGGGGCGCGCCCAGGACACCGCCGCCTACACCCTGCGCCGAATGAACCGTACCGCCCGGACGCTGCCCTGGCTGCACGAGTTCCGCGGGCACTGCTACGACGAAATGGCAGGGCGCGACCGCATCTGCTGGGATTACCGTCCCCGGCAGTGGCAGCCCCACGCGCTGCTCTACGACCCGGACAGATGGCTGGACGACCCGCTGCTGCAGGGCGGCAACGTGCGGGAAATCTGGCAGGAGACCGTGGACGGGCTGGACGCCATCCTGGCGGAGCACGGCTTCCATCGGGACGGCCCTGTCTACCGATGCGAAAACAATCAACCGGATACGCTGGTGTTCTTCTGCCACTTCGGCGTGGGCGCGGCGATGGTGGCGCACCTGTGCAACATTCCGCCCATGCTCCTGTGGCAGGGCTTCTGCATGCAGCCCTCCTCGGTGACCACGCTGGTGACCGAGGAGCGGGTGAAGGGGGAAGCGGTGTTCCGCTGCATGTCCCTGGGGGACCTGAGCCACCTGTACGCCGCCGGGGAGCGGCACTCCACCGCCGGGCTCTACCCGGAGTGCTACACCGGGCGCGACTCCACCAATCCCCCGGAGTGGGATGAGAAGAAATGACGACGAGATAACACGGAAGGGGCGGTGACGGCATGCACCTGGTGAACGCGAAATCCCTGCTCTCCGCGCAGAACGGCATGAATGTCTACCGGGGCTGCACCCACGGCTGCATCTACTGCGACAGCCGCAGCACCTGCTACCAGATGCGCCACCCCTTCGAGGACATCGAGGTCAAGCAGAACGCCCCGGAGCTGCTGGAGCAGGCGCTCCGCAGCAAGCGGAAGCGCTGCATGATCGGCACCGGTGCCATGTGCGACCCCTACCTGCATCTGGAGGAGGAGCTTCGCATCACCCGCCGCTGTCTGGAGATCATCGAGCGCTATGGCTTCGGCGTCGCCATTCAGACGAAATCCGACCGGATTCTCCGGGATCTTCCGCTGCTCCAGGCCATCCACGCGAAGGCCAAATGCGTGGTGCAGATGACCCTGACCACCTTCGACGAAGCGCTCTGCGCCATCCTCGAGCCCCACGTCTGCACCACCCGCCGCCGCTGGGAGGTGCTGAAGGCCTGTCAGCGCGCCGGAATACCGACCGTAGTCTGGTTCTGTCCCGTGCTGCCCTACATCAACGACACCGAGGAAAACGTCCGGGGTATCCTCTCCTACTGCTTCGACGCGGGCGTGCAGGGCATCCTCTCCTTCGGCATGGGCGTCACGCTGCGGGAGGGGGATCGGGAGTACTTCTTCGCCGCGCTCGACCGGCACTTCCCGGGCCTGAAGCAGCGCTATGTGAAGCGCTTCGGCAACGCCTACGAATGCCCCAGCGACCGCAACGAGGAGCTGATGGCGCTGTTCCACCGCGAATGCGAAGCGCACGGCGTCATGCACGACCCCGGGCAGATCTTCCACTACCTGCACGCCTTCCCGGAGCGGGACACCTCGCAGCAGCTGTCCATGTTCGATCTGTAACGCAAAACCGACACCGGTCTGTTCCTTGCCGGTGTCGGTTTCTTTCTGCGGATTCGCCGCGCTTATTCCAGGAAGCTCGCAACCATGTAGCCCTCCAGCTCGCCATAGCGCACCTTCATCCAGGCTTCCCCGGGCACCAGCACGGTCACCATGCTGCCGTGCGGCACCTGCGCCAGAATGGCCCCGTCCATCGAGGCCTCCGCCCGCAGGTTCACATAGCTCTGCTGCGGGTGCGCCACCGTCCGCTCCGTCCCGTTTTCGGCCTCGTACAGCGTCAGATACCGGGTCATCATGTACCCGGTCACGCCCTGCGGGCTCTGCACCTGACACCATTCCTCCCCGCAGGCCAGCACGTCAAAGCGCGCACCATTGCTGAACTGTCCGAGCACCAGGCTGTCCGTATCGGGGGCCTGCCGCAGGTTCAGCACCTGAGTCGCCTTCGGGTTGGTTACGATGGCATAGGCGCTTTCCCCCGTCTCGCGGGAAACGCCGGCCTGTACAGACGTGTCCTGCACCACCGCCTCGACGGAGAAAGCGCCGGGCGGGGTCTGCACCCCATCCTGCAGAAATTCCGTGCTCATGAAGCCCACGCTGCCGTCTGCGGACACCTGCCACCACCCGGCACCGCGCTGCAGCACCATCACATAGCTGCCGCTGTCCAACTGCCGGAGCACCTCATATTCCTTCCCCGGCCCCTGCCGCAGGTTGACGGCGGCGCCGTTCCCGGACAGGACGGTGGCCACCTCCTCGCTGAACACCTGATACGACTGCTCGATGTACGCCGCGCTGAAGTAGCCCTCCACGCCGTCAACCCGCACATGATACCAGCCGTCCGACAGGCTCAGCAGCACGCAGGGAACGCCGTTGTAGTAGATGCCGAGCACCCGTGCGCTGTAGTCGGGCGATTGCCGCAGGTTCAGAAAGGAGGTGCTTCTCGGGTTCGTGACGATGCCGATGACGCCATAGCTCTGCTGCGCCACGGACACATAGTTCCCGTTCATGAAGCCGCTTTTTCCGTCCGGCCCGGTCACGCTGTACCAGCCGTCGCTCTCCCCGGTGATCCTCACCCAGGTGTCCCGCTCATAGCTGCCCAGCCAGGCCGAGCCCGCCAATGCCTCGGCGCGCAGATTGACCCGGTCGCTCTGCGTCACCACGCCCCACACGGCCTCCTCCGCGCCGGCAGACAGGCAGACGGCGCACAGAAGCAGCGTCAGCGTCAGGAACACCGCATGCCGCCAGACAGACATCAGCCATCACCCACTCCATTTCCGGGAGCATTTCCCTTGGTATCAGCATAACGATTCAGCGCCCCGGTTTCATCCCGGAAAAGCCATGGGATCGTATCTTTTTTATGAGATGCTCTCCAGAATCGAGCGGATGATGCGGATGCACTTGTCCCACTCGATGCGGCTGGAGTCAAAGCACAGATCGTAGTCGTCGGCATAGCGCCAGTCATGCCCCGTGAAGTAGCGGTAGTAGTCCCCCCGGCGCTTGTCGGTCTGGACGATGCGCTTGCGGGCCTCGTCGCTGGTGAGCCCATACATGCTCATGACCGTGCGCACGCACACGTTCTCGGGCGCATGCACATACACGCGGATCACATTGGGCTTGTCCCGCAGGATGTAGTTGGCGCAGCGGCCCACGATGACGCAGTTCTCCGTCTCCGCCAGCTTGCGGATGATCTTCGCCTGATAGCGGAACAGGTTCTCATTGGAGATGAAATCATCGCTGTCGGGCGGAATCACCTGCCCGTCCAGCGCGTCCTGCGCCACGCGGTAGAGCAGCGAGCGCTTCGCCGTCTCGTCCGCCCGGGCGAACAGCTCCTCGCTGATGCCGCTCTCGTCGGAGGCCAGCCGCAGCAGCTCCCGGTCATAATAGGACCAGCCCAGCTCCTCTGCCAGCCGCTTGCCCATGGTTTTTCCGCCGCTGCCGTAGCCGCGGGCGATGGTGATGACATGATTCTCTGCCATGTGTGGAAGCTCCTTTCCTTTTGATCCGTCTGCAAAAGTGTCCCCTGTCTGTTTCCATTATACGACCATTTGAAAAAAATATCAACAACCCGTGCAAGATTTGGGAGGGCTGATTCGTCTATATGGTGCAGGACATTCCCACCCGGGCGATGCCCGCAGAAAAACGAGCCTGAACATGAATGGAGGAAGCAACATGAACCGCAAACTGTTTGCCGGCCTGTGCCTGCTGCTGGCGCTGACCCTGTGCGCCGCGTCGCTGGCGGAGCCGGTGCTCACGGACGGGCAATATACCGCCTGGCTGGGCGAAAACAACTACCTGTATCTGGTGAATGAAGCCGGCGTCGTCAAGACCATGTCCACCGCCATGGCGGAGCTGGTCGGTATGGACGTGGAGAACCTCTACTGCCTGACCCGCGACACCGGACGCCTGTATGCCATCCGTCTGGACGGCACCGCCAGCAGCATCGTATCCCTCTCGCCCACCGAGGAGGATTTTGCTTCCTGTGCCATGAAGCTGCCCTACACCCTGCAGGACGGCGCGCTGAGCCGCCTGAATGAGGACGGCTCCACCACCCCCATCGCCACCGGTGTGCTGACCGTTTCCAGCAACGGGGAGAGCATCTTCTATGTGGAGCAGCAGGAGGGCGGCGAGCCCACGCTGAAGTCCGTGCCCGTCGTGGCGCCCGAGGTTCCCGTTGTGCAGCTGACGCAGACGGTTGCCGCGCCGCTGAGCATGATCGCCACCCCGGACTATGTGACCATCGTGACCTCGGAGCACGCCGTGCAGGTCATCGACCTGACCAGCTGGCTTGTGACCGACGTGCCCGCCACATCCGAAAACACCGTCAAGGCGGCCTGCATTGGCGGCACGCTTTATCGCTACACCCAGGATGAGAACGGCTGGGACGTGTATGAGAACGCCGCCGTGCTGTTCACCCCCGCCCCCACCCAGGTGCCCACCGTCGCGCCGACCATCGCGCCCACCCAGGTGCCCACGGCGACGCCCGCCCCGACCGCCACGGTGAAGCCCACCGCAACCCCCAAGCCCACCGCCGCCGCCACCGAGGATACCACCATCCGCAAGGGTAAGAGCGGCTATGCCGTGCGCAAGATGCAGCAGCGTCTGGCGGATCTGGGCTATCCCGTGGGCAAGGTGGACGGCGTGTTCGGCGAGGACACCCTGTATGCTGTCAACCTGTTCCAGTCCGCGGTCGGCTACACCGAGCGCTCCTACATGACCGAGAACATGCTCAACAAGCTCTATGCCAAGACCGCCCCCGCCTATGACCCCTACCTGCCCCTGGCGCTGAATGACCGCGGCACCTATGTGCTGCTGATGCAGGCGCGTCTGCTGGAGCTGGGCTATGATCCCGGCAAGCTGGACGGCGTGTACGGCAAGAACACCAAGGCGGCGGTGACCGAATTCCAGCTGGTGGCCGGCTTCGTGATCGAGGAGAAGGAGGGGCAGCCCAAGCAGGGCGAGGAGATGACCCGCGAGATGCTGATGCTGCTCTACGACGAGGAGAACGCGCCCGCGAAGCCCACCCCCACGCCCATCCCCACGGAGACGCCCGTACCCACCGCAGTCCCGACGGCGGTTCCCACGGCGGAGCCCACCCCTGCGCCGACCGCCTCCCCCACGGATGACAACGTCACCACACCCACCGACCTGAACTGATTTTGCGCAAAGGCACCCGCAGGGCTGAAGCCCTGCGGGTGCACTTTTCCTGTGCGCGGCGGGGATGCGATCATTTCCCGGCGCGCCGTCTTTCCTCAACCGGATGCGCCATCATCCTGACGGCCTGCCTCCGAATCCTCCTACTCCTCGTGCACATGCTCGGTGCCCTGACGCAGCAGCGTTGCCACATGGTCGTCCGACAGCGAGTAGAACACCGTCTTGCCGTCCCTGCGGCTCTTGATGAGCCGCGCCTGCTTCAGCACCCGCAGCTGATGGCTGACCGCTGACTGGGTCATGCCCAGCAGCCGGGCGATGTCGCACACGCAGACCTCCGACTCAAACAGCACATACAGGATGCGGATGCGCGTTTCATCGCCGAACACCCTGAACAGCTCCGACAGCCGCGACAGCGTATCGTCATCCGGGAGCAACCGCCGCACCTCCGCCACCTTGTCCTCATGCACATGCAGATAGCCGCACACGTCCAGTTCATTTTCTTCCATCCGCTCGCCTCCTGTACCCACGCCGCCCGGCGCTCACTTTCCCGAAATCTTCAGCACACCTGCATCCACCGAGGGCGCGCCGATCTCGCCGCCCTCGAAGTCCAGATCGCAGCCCACGCAGCGGATATCCCGCAGCAGCTGATAGAAATTGCCTGCCACGGTGATCTGCTCCACGGGTCTGCCCCGCCTGCCGCCCTCGATCACATAGCCCTTGCTCAGCAGCGAGAAATCGCCGCTGACCGGGTTCGCGCCCGCATGCAGGCCGGTCACCTCGGTAATCAGCAGGCCATCGCCCACCTGTGCCATCAGCTCCTCGGGCGTCTGTTCGCCGGGCTTCAGGAACAGGTTGGTGGGCGCCACGTGCACCGGGGCGGTGTAGCTGGGCCGGCTGGCGTTGCCGGTGGTCTGCACGCCCTGCTTCCTTGCGGTCTTGCGGGAGTGCAGCAGCGTCCTGAGCACGCCCCTCTCAATCACGTTCTTGGTGCGTGCCGCGGAGCCCTCCGCGTCAAAGGTGCAGCTACCGAAGCCGCCCCTGAGCAGCGGGTCATCCACCACGGTTACCACACCGGAGGCCACCTCCGTGCCCTCCTTCCCCGCGTACAGCGACAGCTTCTGCTGGGCGTTTTCCGCAGAGAAGATGCCGCTGAAGGTGCTGAGCAGGTCGCGCATGGCACCGCTGTGCAGCACCACCCGGTAGTCCCCCGCCTCCACCGGCGCGGCGTGCAGCATGGAAACGGTCTTTTCCGCCGCCTCCCGGGCAAGCTGCTCCGGATGCAAATCCGCAAAGCGATGCCCCGCCATGACCGCGTACTGCGCCGCCGTGTCGCCCGCCTCCCGGGCGATGGGCTGGGTATAGGCCACGATGGCGCTGCCGCTGCTCCGCAGGTCAAGGCCGTAGCTGTTGCGGATGCGCAGGGTGCGCCGCTCCGTCACCAGATTGCTGCCCTGCACCTTCCAGATGCGCTCGTCCGCCGCCTTGACAGCCCGCTCCATGGTGAGGCAGGCGTTCAGCTTGTCCTCGGCGCTCACGCCGTCCAGGTCGGACGGTTCCTCCGGCAGGGTGGGATACGTCGCCTCCCCGGCGAAAATCTCGTCCTGCTCCTCCGTTTCCGTCAGCGCCGCAGACTCCAGCACGCCCCGTACCAGCTGCCCGATGGCCTCATCGTCGTAGGCCTGGGTGGATGCGTAGCCCATCCGGCCCTGCACCACGCCCCGCAGGCTCAGCCCTGAGTCGCTGGACACATTGTAGGACGCGATCTGTCCCTCCCGGGCCGAGGCGTTGAAGCTGTCGCTCTCCACATAATAGATCTCCGCAGCCTCCATGCCGGCTTCCCGGGCCGCCGACAGCAGGCGCTCCATAAACACATTCATGTCCATGTCCCTTCCTCCTTACCGTCCGCCCACCGTCAGGCTGCTCACGCGAATCATGGGCTGTCCCACGTTCGTGGGCACACTGCCGCTGACAGAGCCGCACATGCCCTGGGCCATCTGCATATCGCGTCCCACCCGGTCGATGCGCAGCAGCACCTCGCTGCCCCGCCCGATCAGGGACGCGCCGCGCACGGGATGCACGATTTTGCCGCCCCTGACCAGATAGCCCTCGTTGACGGCGAAGTTGAACTCGCCCGTGGCGGGATTCACCGAGCCGCCGCCCATCTTCCGGGCATACAGGCCGTCGCCCATGGTGGCGATCATCTCCGCCTCGTCGTCATGACCCGCCGCGATGTAGGTGTTGCGCATCCGGCTCGTCGGCGCAAAGGCGTAGGACTGGCGGCGTCCGGAGCCGGTGGGCGCCATGTTCATGCGCCGACCGCCCAGCTTGTCGATCATGTAGTTCATCAGCACGCCGTCCTTGATGAGCGTCAGGTGGGTGGTGGGGGTACCCTCGTCATCCAC